>JAQVQF010000094.1 GCA_028701715.1 Eubacteriales bacterium
ATTGTTAAAGGTATACACGTTTTTAATTGTTTCGTTGAAATCACCGTTAAAATTTCCATTATACATTGTTACTAATATGAAAAAGCATTCGTCTATTCTTTTTCAATACAAGGGTGTTTAGTTTGCGTTTTGCGTTGTTAAAGCATCTTTAAACCCGCTTTAACCCGTCAACCGCCGCCCAGGTGTTTATGCCGCCCAGCAGAACGCACTTCGCTCCGCCCTTGACAACTGCTTTTCCTCCGCTTGCCGTCTGGATTATCCTGTATGAATTCTTTTTGACAAACGCGGGTATTTTCGGTCCCGAGGGCCAGTATACGGTTGTATTATCTTTAAACAATACACTGTCACCGACTTCAAGCGCTTTATCGTAATTCCCGGAATAATCGAAATAGCAAACGTCGAGATCCACGCCGCCGGGTATACCGTCCACTACGCCCGAATCGGTCCATTGAAACATTGTCATACCCGCGATATCCGGCTTGGGTAGCGGTGAGCTCACCTTATAATACCTGGCAAACCATATATCGACACCGCCGAGCATGCTCATATCGAGGTAATTCCTTGAAAAATCAAGATTCGTGTAAAGCATCGGGATAAATCCGGCTTCCCTTACCTTTTCAATGAAGGCTTTAACAAGCGCGGAATTTTCACTTTTAGTGAATTTCTTATATCGCGAATCCTCAAGGTCGCAGGCACAGGGATACGTTATTTTTCCCGGATATTTTTTTATTGTTGTAATAAAAAAATCCGTTTCCTTTTTCACCCTGTCCAAGGTTGTCCCCGTCAGAAAATGATAGGCGCCGCAGAAAATTCCGTTTTCCGCGGCGCCTTTGACATATTCTCCGAATTTTTCGTCCTCGAAGGGCTCGCTGTTCATATCCGAAAGCTTCGAGCCCTGACTCGCCTTGCACATAGCGAAGCTTATTCCGCTGTTTTTAACCTTTTTCCAGTCTATTTTCCCCTGGTGATGAGACACGTCTATTCCTTTGACATCCATCTTCATACCTTCCTTTCACCTTAATTATAAGGCATGAAAGGGGGAATTTCATCCGTTTTCAGTCCGGTCTTTTTTGTGCGTCCTGCACAAAGGCCGCGTAGCGGTTTGCATATTCGCGTTCGCATTCGGCGGTGACTATCGCTCCGTCGTCGGTGTATTCGGAGTATTTAACAATCGAATTTCTGAAAAGCCCGTTCATTTCCGCGGCTTTGGCATGAGGGAAAAAGAAGGTCAGCGTGGTCTTTCCGCTGTTGACAACCTCGTTTATCCTTGTAAGCAGCCCATCCACGCCCTCGCCCGTCACGGCCGATATGCGTATGCCTTCCGGAGGTATAAATTCGCTGTCAACTTCTCTGTCGCACTTGTTGTAACACCATATGACCTCCTTGCCGCCGCCCGAAAGCTCGTTGATAAGCTCCTCCGTAACCTTTCTCTTACGAACGCGTTCGGAATCGCACTCGGAAGCATCCACCAGACAGATTATCGCGTCGGCGTATTTTATTTCCTCAAGCGTCGATTTGAAGGCCTTTACAAGATGCGTCGGCAGCCTGTCGATAAAGCCTACCGTATCGGTCAGCAGTATGTCCTCTCCCTCGGGAAGCGAAAGCTTCCTTGTCGTGGGGTCGAGGGTTGCGAAAAGCTTGTTTTCGGAAAGCACCCCGGCTCCGGTGAGGTAGTTTAACAGCGTGGATTTCCCCGCGTTGGTGTAGCCGGCTATCGCCACGGATTTCATATTGTATTTTTCGCGTCCGCCGCGTTTGACGGCGCGGATACGCTCAAGCTCCTTGAGCCGCTCGTTTAACGCTTCTATGCGACGCTGGAGATGCCTTCTGTCGGTTTCGAGCTGGGATTCGCCCGGTCCTCTCGTACCGATACCGCCGCCCAGTCTCGACATTTCCTTACCGTGACCGACGATACGCGGCGCGGTGTATCTGAGACAGGCGATTTCCACCTGCAGCTTGCCCTCGCCGGTGACTGCGTGGAGAGCGAAAATATCAAGGATAAGCATGGTACGGTCTATGACCTGTACATCGAGTGCGTCCTCGAGGTTTCTTATCTGTGACGGCGTAAGCTCGTTGTCGAACACGACAAGCGTCACGGTCCCGTCGTTTTTAATAAATTCTGCGATCTCGGCGGCTTTGCCCTTGCCGATAAAGGTTCTCGTATCGGGGTGTTCCCTTGCCTGTATGACGCGCAGCGCCGTTTCGCCGCCCGCCGTTTCAAGCAGGCTTTCAAGCTCGTCGAGGGATGTTTCGACAGATTTCGATTCCATAACGGGCAAAAGCAGCGATACGAGCACCGCTTTCGTTCTGACACCGTTTTCGTCCTGTGCTATTATATTGTTTTCCGGCATATAGCCTCCTTATAACATGATGTGTTTATTATGGTCTGATTCGGGTAAAAAAACAGCACGGCTGTTCCCGTGGAAACAGTCGTGCAGATGTGATGTGCGGAATTATTCGAGGTTGAATCTCTTCTTAAACTTGTCAACACGTCCGCCGGCATCAACAAACTTTTGTTTACCGGTGAAAAAGGGATGGCATTTAGAGCATATATCAACCTTTACGGAATTTTTGCAAGAATATGTTTTATATTCCTCGCCGCAAGCGCACCTGATTACTGTTTCCTTATATTCAGGATGAATATTGGATTTCATTTTATTTATCCCTCTCTTTCTGTTCATGCAATTCACGCAAAGTGCAGTATAGCACATAAAAATCGCAAATGCAAGAACTTTTTTTATTTTTTGCTTTTAGTTTTTATGTTTTTTTATATTATTCGTTTTCGGCGGCAAGCTTTGCCGCTCTGTCGGCGGTTATTAACGCGTCTATCATTTCGTCCATTTTACCGTTTGCGAAGGCTTCGAGCGAATACAGCGTCAATCCTATCCTGTGGTCGGTAACGCGTCCCTGCGGATAATTATAGGTGCGAATCCGCTCGCTTCTGTCACCGGTGCCAACCTGGCTTCTCCGCTCGCTTGCCAACGCGGCGTCCTTTTTTTGTCTGTCAAGCTCCGCAAGACGGGATTTCATTATTTTAAGCGCTCTTTCCTTGTTCTTGAGCTGACTCCTCTCGTCCTGACAGTCCACCGCGGTTCCGGTGGGTATATGAATAATACGTATGGCCGATTCAGTTTTATTGACATGCTGTCCGCCCGCTCCCGCGGAACGGTGGGTGGTTATCTCAAGCTCTTCCATATTCAGCTGGAATTCGTTGTCTTCCACCTCCGGCAGCACCGCCACGGTCGCCGTTGAGGTTTGTATGCGTCCCTGAGATTCGGTTTCGGGTACTCTCTGGACTCTGTGGACGCCCGACTCGAATTTGAATCTCGAATAAGCGCCGTCGCCCATGACCGTGAACGAAATTTCCTTAAAGCCGCCCAGCTCGGTTTCGTTGGCGTATAAAAGCTCGCTTTTATACCCCGCCTGCTCGGCGTACATATTGTACATGCGGTACAGCACCCCGGCGAAAAGCGCGGCTTCTTCCCCGCCGGCGCCGCCCCTTATCTCGATAATGACGTTTTTATCATCGTTGGGGTCGGTCGGCAGGAGCATAATTCGGAGCGCGTCAAAGGCCGTCTCCATTTCTTTTTCGGCTTTTTCCATCTGCTCTCTGGCAAGGGTTCTCATCTCGGCGTCGTCTGACATTTCGATAATTTCCATGCCTTCGGCTTTATCGGCTTCGGCTCTTTTATATTCCCGGTATTTTTCAACGACGGGAGTTATTTTTTTATATTCCTTCATCAAAGAGGTATATTGCGACATGTCCGACATTATTGCGGGGTCGGCAAGCTTTTCTTCGATTTCCACGAGTTTTTTTTCTATTTGTGCCAGCTTTTCAAACATACGGCGGGGAATCCTTTCGTATACATAAATTAGTGGATTGTAAACCGCGGTTAGCGGTTATACGCGGCAATTGCGAGTTATCGTTTATGGGTTGCCGTTTTGCAGATATTTTCACTTCAAACAGCATATATATAATTAAAAATGATTATTGAAACATAGCTGTCAAAGCCACCGCGACAGCCGGGAAAGGTATGGTAAACAATGAAAAACAACGATTATCCGCCCGAGGGGCTGCAAATCGGCACAAGCCGTATCAGGGAATACTGCCGCTCATACTCATCGCTTGAAAAAGCCATGGAAAACGGCGTAATACTCGAAGGCAAGGCTGTGAGGTGTGACGAAAATCACGACCTGCATATACGCCTTCCCGGCGGAATAACCGGAATCATACCTTACGGCGAATGCACCGACGACAATGTACGCGAAAGCTCGCGTGAAATAGCCGTGATATCCAAGGTGGGTAAATCCGTATGCTTCAAGGTAGCGGAAATAAACGAAAACGGAGTAATGCTTTCACGCAGGGCGGCGCAGCGCGAATGTATGGATAACTGTATAACTCTGTATGAGCCGGGCGATATCATCGACGCCGCGGTGACGCACATGGAGCCTTTCGGCGCGTTCTGCGACGTAGGCTGCGGCGTTGTGTCGCTGCTTCCCATCGACGCGATGTCGGTGTCGCGCATATCGCATCCCAAGGACAGGTTTTACACCGGTCAAAGAATAAAAGCGGTGGTTAAAACATCCTGTGACTGTGACGGGCGTATATCGCTCACCCACAAGGAGCTTTTGGGCACCTGGGAGGAAAACGCCGCCAAATTCCCGGCGGGGCAAGCCGTAACGGGAATAGTGCGAAGTGTGGAAAAATACGGCATATTCGTGGAGCTTGCTCCCAACCTTGCGGGGCTTGCCGAATACCGCGAAGGGCTTGAGGCGGGCGACACCGTTTCGGTATACATAAAAAGCGTCATTCCCCAGAAAATGAAGGTTAAGCTTGTTATAATCGACAAGGCCGAAAAGGAAAAGCCCGACTATACCTATGATTATTATTATAATTCGGGTACGCTGTGCCGTTGGAAATATTCACCCGAGGTCTGTGTGAAAGTTGTCGAAACGGTGTTTCAAAATACAAAATCAAACTGGATTCCGTAAATATCCACAGTATCGCCTTCCTGTATGCCCTTTTGCTCAAGGATATCGATGACTCCGGCGTTCTTGAGCGTCCGCTGGAAGAAGGCGAGCGATTCTCTGTCGTCGAAATTTATATTTTCGCACAGATGCTTCAGCCTGTTTCCGACAACATAGAAAATCCCGTTTTTATTTTCCACGGCAATTTCCTCCCGTTCGCTCCGGTCTTCAAAATATTCTCTTTCGTAAACCGCGGCAGACGGAAGGAGCGCAATATCCTTCACTATTCTTTCGAGCAGCTCGTCAAGTCCTTCGCCCAATGCGGCGGAGACAAGAAAAACGGGCTGCTTTTTCCGCGCGGCGTAGGCTTTTATTTTTTTCAGCTTTTCTTTGTCGCAGTCGATATCGATCTTATTCGCCGCCAGTATCTGCGGACGCTTCGCCAGCTCGGGCGAGTATTTTTTCAATTCCCTGTTTATTGTCTTTATATCTTCCAAAGGATCGGGCCGTTCGGCGGCGGAAATGTCGAAAACATGCACCAGAAGCCTGCAGCGGTCGATATGGCGCAAAAATTCATGGCCGAGGCCCTTGCCTTCCGAAGCGCCTTCCACAAGGCCGGGTATATCAGCCATGACAAAGCTTTTGTCATACGCCGATATGACGCCCAGATTGGGGGTTATTGTGGTAAAATGATAATTTGCGATTTTGGGACACGCGGAGGTCACCATTGATAAAATGGTGGATTTACCCACGTTGGGATAGCCTATAAGCCCGACATCGGCGAGCATTTTCAGCTCAAGGGTGAGATTGAATTCGTCGCCTTCGTGTCCGGCTTTCGCAAAACGCGGCGCCTGGCGGGTGGAGGTGGCGAAACGCGCATTGCCCCAGCCGCCTTTTCCGCCATGCGCGGCTATATAATCCTGTCCGTCGGACATATCGTGTATCACTTTACCCGTCTCTTTATGTCTTATGACGGTTCCCCGCGGCACCTTGAGTATCATATCGCCTGCGCTTTTGCCGTGAAATTTCTTCCCGGTACCGTTTTCGCCGTTGCCGGCGACAAATTTACGCCGGTTTTTATAATCGAGCAGCGTATTTGAGCCCTCGTCTACCGAAAAAATAATATTTCCGCCCTTGCCGCCGTCCCCGCCGTCGGGGCCGCCGTGGGAAATATATTTTTCCCTTAAAAATGATACAGCGCCGTTGCCGCCTCTGCCGGCCTTTATATAAATGTCCACTCTGTCGATAAACAAATTAATTCCCCCTTATACTGTTTCCATTTTTATATGGAATAGTATCACCGCTCTTATATGCATGAAAAAAGAGCATACCAACGCCTTGGCATACTCTTAATGTTCGGGCTGCTATTTTTCTAAAACGCTTACTTTTTTTCTTCCGTTGAGAGCGGGCTCATACTTGACCACGCCGTCGATCAGAGCGAAAAGCGTATCGTCGGAACCGATGCCGACGCCCTTGCCCGGATGTATATGTGTGCCTCTCTGGCGGTAAATAATATTTCCGGCAATAACCGCTTGTCCGTCGGACTTTTTAGCGCCGAGACGCTGAGCGCGGCTGTCTCTGCCGTTCTTGGTTGAACCGACGCCCTTTTTATGGGCGAAGAACTGTAATGACAATCTAAGCATTATTAATTAACTCCTTTATCATATTCCCGCTTTTCTACTTTGATATGCTCCGGATACTCTTCCGATAAGAATACGGCCTCGCGGTAAAGGCTTTCGAGTATGTTTTCCGATATCAAGGTGAATTCCTCCGTTTTCAACACTGCCTGCGGTTTGCCTTCGTCGGTTGCGAAGGTGAATTTCGTTCCCGAATTTTCAAGACAGGTCACCGTAAGGTTTGTCATTGCGGAAATTCCCGCGCAGACTATATCGTTCCCTTCTTCGGCAAATTCCGAATGTCCCGATATTTCAAACCCGAAGAAGCGTCCGTTTTTTGTATAAAAGCACGCGGAGGTCATGACATTACTTCATTATAGACATTATTTGAAGCTTGGTATAGGGCTGTCTGTGTCCCATATGCTTCTTTTCGTTTTTCTTCGATTTGTAGCGTATTATGTGCAGTTTTTTGCCCTTGCCGTTTTTTACGACGGTGGCTTCGCATTTGTATCCCGTATAGGGTGCGCCGACTTCAAGGCTTTCGCCGTCGGAAAACACGAGCACCTTGTCGATGATTATTGTATCGCCTTCCTCGGCGTTCAGCTTTTCGGCGTATATAATATCGCCTCCGCTGACCTTGTACTGTTTTCCGCCCGTTTCGATTATAGCGTACACGAAATGGACCTCTCTTTCATTTTAGACTCGCTGTCAGCCAAGGCACGGTCACGCGCAAACGCACGCACACGTTTAAAAGCCCCGGACACGCGGCAAAGCATATTATATCACGCGTTTTTTATATTGTCAACAATTATTTCGGAAAATAATCAGAAATCCGGCGGGACACAGCATTGCGTTACCGTGTCACACCGGAATTGTAATGTGTATACTTTCCTTATCCTTTGGCGTTTTTCGCTTTATCAAGCACTACGGCTACCGGAGGGATTATTACGCCGGATGTGACAAATTCAAATATAAAATTAACCCCGGCAAGTAAAATGAACAGCACATACATAACTCCCGCGCCCTCGCCGGTCATCAGCTCGTGCATATGACCGTTGAACAGAGTCGCGTAACAGAGGAGGAATATTCCGGTATTTAATACAGGAGCGCTTAACGAGGTCAACAGCGTGCTGATATACTTGTTTTTAATACATCCGGATAAGCCTTTGTATATCAAAGCCGGAAGCAGCCCGACAAGAGCTCCGCGTCCCACGCAGGCGATAAAGGTATAAAACGGATTGATTGCGAATAATACATAGCCGAAAGCCTGCGCGCCCGTCATGCATTGTATGAATACCGTAATTCCGAAAGCCGTACCGGCTATCGTTCCGGAAAGAGCGCCGAAAAGAATACCCGCAAGCACAATGGGAATTAAAACAAAATTCAGGTTTATGGTGCTGACGGTAATCAAGCCCAGCGTAAGCTGAAGCAGAATGACTATAGCGGCAAATACCGCCGTGGCAACCAATTTGAATAATTTTTCGTTTCTGACATTTGACATTGTAATCCGTCCTTTCCGTTACTATAAATTATTAACATTATATAAGGTAAGGGACGGTAAATCAACCGTTAATTCGACGGGATTTCGTTATTTGAAACGCTATTCTTGTGAAAGTTCACAATTTGCGAGGATATTCTGTCCCTGAAAACGGAATTTATGGGATGCACTATGTCTTTGAACAAGCCGTTGGCAAGCTTTCTGTTGGGCATGACCACCATATAACCGTCCTCTCTTTTAACCAGCTTAACGTCATGCAGCGCCAGCTCGTTGTCGAAGGTTATCGAATATATGGCTTCAAGCGGTCCTTCTGTAAAATATTTTCGGAGTTTGATGTCGGTGATTTCCATTTGTCTTTTTTCTCCTTGTAAAAATGTCATCCTTATTATGGAAAAATCCGTGCATATCTATTCAAGATTATCATTGCTTTTTAAATAATACGTGATATAATGGTTGAGCGCGGCGTTACGCCGCTGCTCGTTACGTTGTTATGTGGTGCGTAATGATTCAACAAAACGC
>JAQVQF010000095.1 GCA_028701715.1 Eubacteriales bacterium
ACATGGGCCTTGCCGCAGCGAAGGACGCCGCCTTTGTCATAAAAAAGCTGCTTGGCGAAAAAAACGAAATTTCTGTAATTTTCGCCGCCGCTCCTTCCCAGAACGATTTTCTGGAATGCCTCGTTGCGGATAAAACAATCGATTTCCGGCGTATAAACGGCTTCCACATGGATGAATACGTGGGGCTTGACCCAAAGGCTCCGCAGGCTTTCGGTCAGTTTCTCCGCGACAGGCTTTTTGAAAAAGTGCCCTTCAAATCGGTTAATTATATAAACGGCTGCGCGGCGGACATTAACGCCGAATGCGAAAGATACGCTTCCCTGCTTAACGATGCCAAGGCAGATATTGTCTGCATGGGGATAGGCGAAAACGGTCATATTGCCTTCAACGATCCTCATGAAGCGCATTTTGACGACAAAAAAGCCGTAAAAATCGTTTCTCTCGATGAGGTATGCCGCAGACAGCAGGTCAACGACGGCTGCTTTGAGGACATATCGAAAGTGCCCACCCATGCCTTCACGCTCACCATACCCACGCTTACGGCGCCCGAATATATATTTTGCGTGGTCCCCGCCTCCACCAAGGCAAACGCCGTTCATACTTTGCTTAACGGTGACATAGGCGAATACTGCCCATGTACGATTCTGCGTAAGCACAAAAACGCAATATTATATACTGATAAGGATTCTGCTTCAAGAATACTTTGATTAAGTATTGAAGTGTCAAGTGATGAATTATATAAGAACCGAAATATGTCCCGGCGTAAAGCTGACCTGTGTCAATTCCGATAAGCATAAAACGGATGTAATGTTTATTAATTTCATATTGCCGCTTACCGCTGTCGGCGCGACCTCCCTTACGCTCCTTTCCAAGGTGCTGGTTAGGGGTACCGCTTCATATCCCGATTTTAGAGCGTTGGCAACCGCCTGCGAGGATAATTATTCCTGCGGGATTGATGTTTTTACAGTAAAAAAGGGTGAAACGCTAACCCTTTCGTTTTCCGTATCCTGCCTGAAGAATAAATACGCGTTGAACGGCGAGGATATTTTTACGCAAAGCCTGCGTATTCTCGGCGAGATTATTTTTTCTCCGTATATGCCCGGGGGCTGCTTCTTCAATGATTATGTAAACCGTGAAAAAGACGCCATGAGAGAACAGATACTGTCGCTTGCAAACAATAAGCCCGCGTATGCCATGCGACGTGCGATAAGCCTGATGTGCGGCAATGAGCCCTATGCCATCCCCGCATACGGTGATCTTGACACGCTTGAAAAGCTTGACAATGAACGGCTTACTCAGATATTTAAAACAGTTACGGCTTCTTCACCCGTTGAAATTATTTTTACGGGGGATTATGAAATAGCTCCTCTTATTGAAAAAATCAACTACTGTCTGCCGTTTTCACAAAGAAAATATGCTCTGCCCGGTGTTTTGGTCGCAGAAAAAGCCGCAGAAATTAAAACATATACCGAAAAAGCCGACGCATCGCAATCGACCCTTGTGCTGGGCTTCCGCACCGGCGGAAAACCGGCTGAAGAAGATTTTACGGCCTTTACCGTTTTTAATGAAATTTACGCCCAGTCACCCATATCCAAGCTCTATATGAATGTACGCGAAAGGCTTTCCTTGTGTTATTATTGCAATTCCTTATCCGACAGGCTCAAGGGTATAATGACGGTTTCCGCGGGAATAGACGGAAATACATACGCGAAGGCCAAAAAAGCCATATTGAAAGAGCTTGAAGCCGTAAAAAAAGGCAATATTACCGATAATGAATATAAAAGCGCCGTGCGTTCCGCCGTCAGCGCCTACAGGGAAATCGACGACCTCCCGGGTCAGATATGTTCCTATTATTTTTCGCGTATCATTCAGGGCGGTATTTTCACACCGGAGGAGGAAATCGAACGTCTTAACGCTCTTACGGTCGAACAAGTCGTAAACACCGCGAATAATATAACGCTCGACACGGTTTTTCTGCTTGAGGGTATGCTTGAATGATAAATATTATGTTAACAAGGAAGGTATGGTAACCCAAGTGGAAATATGCGAAAAGCAATCGTCCCGCACAGGGGAAAAATATACCAAAATATTATTCGACAACGGTCTTACCGCTTTTATCATCCACAAAAACCACACTTCCGCTTATGCCACCCTTGCTGTAAATTTCGGCTCGTGCGATACCAAATATGCTTCCGCAGATGGTAAAATAAAATCCTTCCCTCCGGGAACCGCTCATTTTCTCGAACACAGGATGTTCGAAACCAAAGAAGGCGACGCCATGGAGCGCTACGCGCTGTTCGGCGGCGACGCCAACGCTTATACCGCGGGAGATCGCACCTGCTATTATTATATTTCGTCCGATATGTTTTATGAAAACCTGCGCGTGCTTATCGACCATGTAACAAACGCTCATATCACAAAAAAATCCGTTGAAAAAGAAAAAGCCGTAATAATACAGGAAATTAAAATGTACGACGACAATCCGTACTGGGTTGTGCGTTACAATATGATGAAGTGCTTATACGGAGAAAGCCCGATTTCCGAAGATCCCGCGGGCAGCGTCGAATCCGTTAAGAATATTTCACGGGAAATACTTGAAGACTGCCGCAGAACGGTGTATAATTTACATAACATGGCGCTGTGTGTCTGCGGAAATATTGAAACCGACAGCTTTATAGCTCAGGTTAACGATCTGTTTTCTGCCGCGCCGGAAGCCGAATACTGGCGGGTGGACGATATACCGGACGCAAAAATCGTATCGGCATATTTTCAAGAACATATGGACGTTTCCCTGCCGGTTTATTCCGTTGGAATAAAGCTTTGCGCTCCGTCCGAAACCGAAGGAACGAAAGAGTTTGCCGCGGTCGAGATAATCATGAATCTGCTGTTCGGAAAATCCGCCGCATTTTATTCTGAAAATTACGAGGCGGGAATCTTTGAAAGACTGTCCTGCGGTTATCAGACAATGAGAAAAGCTTTTTTCGCGGAAATTTACGGATCGGCGCGGAATCCGGCCGTCTTATTCGATAAAGTCAAGGAGCATATAAAAAAAGTCAAAGCTGTCGGTTTTGACGCACGGGACTTTGAAACGGCGAAAAAATCGCTTTATGCCGATACCATATGCGAATACGATTCGGTGGAAAATATCGCCGACACCTTCGTTTCTTATTATTTTGAAAACGATGATATGTTCGATTACCCGGATATTGTCGCGAACATCACTCTGGAATACACCGAGGAATGCCTGAAAAGGCTTTTCGACTGCGATAATATATGTCTTTCCGTTATTTTACCAAAAAAGGAGGAGCATTCATGATAAAAAACATTATAGGCTTTCCGGGGCTCGGAATCGAATTTTCGGTCAACGAAACGGCATTTACCCTGTTCGGTATCGAGGTTCAATGGTACGGTATAATACTCACCGCGGGTATTATCTGCGCTTTTTTACTGTTCTATCGACTGACCGTCAAGGTTGAAAAAATACCCGAAGACCATATCCTAAACATATCCCTGATAACGGTGCCCGTTGCGATTATCGGAGCGCGAATTACTTATGTTCTGACTAATTTAAGTGATTATGACTCCTTTTGGGATGCCGTCAATATCCGCAACGGCGGCATAGCGGTTTACGGTTCCATAATTTTCGGGCTGCTTTCCATTTTCACATATTGCAGAATTAAAAAACAGCCTTTTCTGAAAATAATCGATATCGCCGCGCTTGCCATGATGGTAGGTCAGATAATAGGACGCTGGGGCAATTTTATGAACGGCGAAGCCTACGGCGATTCCGCGAATATAGCCAAGCTTCCCTGGAGGATGACGATACAGGAAAAAAAGCTTATAGAAGGTCAATGGGTTAACTATGGTAAAGAAATTGTCGCTCATCCCACCTTCCTTTACGAATCGCTGTGGAATCTGATAGGCTTTATTGTTATTTCAAGATTTTATAAAAACAAAAAGAAAGACGGTCAGATTGTACTGATGTATTTGGCTTGGTACGGACTGGGCAGAGGCTTTATTGAAATACTCCGCACCGACAGCTGCGGGGGACTTTTCGGGGAAAAAATATTTGTATACCTCGGATTCGGAAGCTTTATCGTTTGCACGGCGTTTTTGGTATGGCTGTTGAAAAAAGCAAAAAAAGACGAGGATGAGCTTAAAGCATACGAATCGGTTTACGGAATGATACCGTCTGCCGATACCAATGCGAAAAGCACCAATACGGAAGGATCGGTTGAAGAAGCCGACGACGATATAACTCCCGATGAGGATTTACCCGACGAGGACATGACCGACGAGCTTAACGAGCTCGAACCGATGGACGAGGAAAACGATACCGACGAGGATATCTCACCTAAGGATGACGGAAAGGGCTGAACGCATGGCTGTATTACTTGACGGAAAAGCTGTAAGCGAAAAGGTAAAAGCGGAGATAAAAACAACAATCGAAGCGTTAATCAAGGACGGAAAACGCCCTCCTTGTTTAGCGGTGATATTGGTGGGAGAGGATCCCGCGTCGCAGATTTATGTCAGAAACAAAGTCCGCGACTGTGAAGAAACGGGAATAATTTCAAAAAAGTTGATTCTTTCCGAAAGCACGGGTGAAAGCGAGCTTTTATCCGTCATAAACGGATTAAACGCCGACGACGCGGTCGACGGTATTTTGGTACAGATGCCGCTTCCGAAGCATATCTACGAAAGGACAGTGGTTGAAGCTATAGCTCCGTCGAAGGATGTTGACGCTTTCCATCCCGTGAATGTCGGGAACATTTTTACGGGCTTCGGAACTTTCGCGCCCTGCACTCCTTCCGGCATTTTAAAGCTGCTTGACGAATACGGCATATCCGTGTCCGGCAAAAATTGCGTGGTAGTCGGCAGGAGTAATATTGTGGGCAAGCCCATGGCAATTCTGCTGCTGCAGCGCAACGGTACCGTCACTATATGCCACTCAAAGACAAAAAGCCTTTCAGAACATACAAAAAACGCCGATATCCTTGTCGTCGCGACAGGGAAAGCCGGACTTATAAACGGCGGTATGGTCAAGGAGGGAGCGGTTATCGTGGACGTCGGTATGAACCGCGTTTCGGGCAAGCTGGTCGGCGACTGCGACTTCCCTTCCTGCGAAGCAAAGGCTTCTTATATAACACCCGTACCCGGCGGAGTAGGTCCGATGACCCGCGCCGTGCTGCTTTGCAATACCCTGAAAGCATATACAAACCGTTAAACGGTTTGTTCAGCAGACATTAATATAAAACCCGGGGTCAAAACCCCGGGTTTTATATTGTATGTTATTTAATTCTGTATACCCAAAAGCTTGAGCCTGAGGTTTATATAATCGATAACTGTAAGCTCACCCGATTCGGCAGATGCCGCCGCAAGAGAGTGAACGTCGTCAACCTCGATTATTCCCAAAAGATGCAGACGTATGGTTATATAATCGAGAACGCTGCATAAACCGTCGCCGTTGACGTCGCCGTCCACAATAACGGTGAATATTGTCTGATCGATGGTGAATGTCGTGCCCGTTACCGCAAGACCGTTATAGTCGCCTTCCGTAATAAAGCCCTGCGTTTCAAACATCGCAAGCAGATCATTTGCGTTTATGCCCGCATCAAGGAGTATATAGCCGTCTTGAATGTTAAGCATGGGTTCGCCGTCTTCTGTTTTTACAATTATCGGGTTGACGGTGAAATTGATGGTAACAAAGTTGCCGTTAACATCCATTGCCTTGAGGGTCTGTTCCCCTTCGGCCGGAGCAAGAACGATATTGCCGTTTTCGTCCGGGATAACGGGTTTACCGTTTAACAGGACCGCGAACAGGTCTTCTGTTTCAACATTGACGGTGATATATCCGTTAAATGTGTCTCCTTCCTCAACTCCGATTATCGCGGGAGCCACGGTATCCTTAAGGATATGAAGCGTCAGGCTGTCGGTGTTTTCCCAAATGTCCGAAGCGGTGATGACTATATCGCATTCGCCTTCGGGGATATCGCTGACCATAATGCTAAACCGTAAATCGTTGACCGTGACAGCTTCACCGCCGTTTATTGTATAGCTCACGGCACCCACATCCGAATACCTATCGGAAATATCAATGGCTATAACCGCTTTGTTATTGTTAATCAATTCTTCGATATCACAGCCGACGCCGTTTGCTTCAATAACCGGAGCTTCCTTATCGATTATTAAACCATCGGAGTTGATATATGCGATATTTCCGGCATCGTCCACAACCTTGACATGGATGGCATATGTATTGTTGTACATGAAACCTATGGTTCCGGTGTATTCCGTCCAATAGTCATTGCTGAGGCCCATCAGATATTCGACACTGACATATTGAGTGGAACAATAATAATATACCTCGGCTACCGCACCTTCATCGTCAAATGCGTTGATTGTAACATCAATTTCTTTGTTGGTGATCGTGTTGAAGCCGAATTCGCCGTCGATATCAAGCGATCCGCCTTCACCGTAGGTAAACGTGACATAAGGAAGACCTATGTCTTTTATACCCGTCACGCCGATGGTGATATCACCGACCACATTGGTTATGACATAAATATCGTACGCATCAATATATTCTATGCTGTCAGCGCTGCCGGTGAACGATACTTCAAATTCCTCTGCGGGGGCGTAGCCTTCGTTGATATCTAAGTAGAAATAGTAATCGCAGGAATAATAAGCGCCGTCACTGTATGGAGTTATTGTATACGCGGGAGCTTCGGTGTCATATGTGACCTCGCAGGGAATATTGGATTGGTTGCCGCCTGTAAGGTAAACCGCTATTTCAGGCATGTTCGTTGCGTAATCCATCGCGTCGAGATATATGATACCGCCCTCATAAGCCGAAAGGTCATATTCGTATGTATGAACCGCTCCGGCGGAAGCGTCGTCATAGGTCTGAAAATCGATTTCGTTGCCGTCCTCATCATAAACGGCAAATAATGCGATATACTGATTATCCGTTACCTCAACGGTCAGCTTTTCTGTTTCGGCATCCCATATATAACTGATAGCCGGGCTTTCCGAATCTATGGTCACAGGGAAGCTCCATTCGCAATATTCATTTATAATATTCTCGCTGCCGATCATATACGAATAAACATCTTCGCAGTCCCCGGGAATAAGCGAAATAAAATCATCGTTTTCCCAGTCAAGCCATGAGAAGAACGCCACCTCGGCGACCGTGTCGTGGGGAAGCAGATTGCCTTCCGAATCAGTGCCGTTCCATGTGAAAGAACTGTTCTGTGAATATCTTCCGGTTGATGTATCAAGATAATTCTTCTGAACCATAGAGGTATTATCCACATAATAAACCTCGTCGGTTTCGGGATTGTATACCACCATAATGACACACGCCGAATTCCTGACAAGAGTGGGATACGCTACAAAAGCGTCGGCATAATAGAAGGAATCGCTTTCCGCATTGGATATGGCGTTTCTTGCGTCATTATGATAATAAGCTTCAAAAGGATTGTTTCCGAGATAATCAATTAATGATTCATAATTTGATGAATAAGAGTAGCATTCCGAATATCCCACGGGAGCGCCCAAATCATACATGGTTAACAGCTCATACAATTCTATGGCGTCATAGCTTTCAAGATAATCGCCGTATCCGTTTTCCGTCGCAAATGCCACAAGGTCGCAGTAATCGCCGAAATCGAGCCCTTCAATACAGGGAGCATCGCCCCAGTCGCCGTAGAAGCCGAGGAAGGAAGCATGTACGGCATTCGTAGGATATGTTAAACAATCAGCGTTAATATAACCCTCAAGGTATGTACCGTACGGACATTGATTAAGGTAATCGATGCCGGCCTGATTAAGTTCGAAGGTCACCGTAATTTCAACGCTGCTAAGGGGGTCCATTATTACAATATTATCGGTATAATCGGTATTGAACGATGCCAATCCGGCGGATACAAGATCATATTCATATACAGAACTGGAAAGTGTCTGCCCCGTGATATATGGGTTTTCCGTTAGGTCCGGGGTCAGCAGACATCCGGAAAGCTCATAATTAAGAATTTCTATTGAATTGTTAACAAGCGTGAATGTCATGGTGTAAAAGCCGATTTTTTCGGGATCATCACCTAATTCTATCACGGGATCGGCAATATATACACAATGATCCGCTATAAAAGCGTTATATGCATTGACAAGTCCGGTACCCTGTTGTCTTGGCGAATAGGGTATGCCGTATTCATCATACAATACCGTAGTTGACGAGGTCAGAAGGGCGATGGCTCTTTCCGCACGTTCTGTTTTAGTTATAATTAAATCAACGTAACCTTCCTTCAGATATTGAAGTAAAACGGCAAAGCTGCCGGCAACGTTGGGATTAGCCATGGAGGTTCCGCTCATCGTGACATATCCGTCCGTGGTGTTGCCGTCCGCGGCGTAAACATATCCGCCGACGCCCGTCAGCACCGGGTTGAAGGTCAGCATCGAGGTGGTTCCCCAGGACGAAAAGCTGCTCATACTTCCGGCTTCGGGATTTACGACAGGGACCTCGGAGGATGTGAGATCGGAAGAGCGTCG
>JAQVQF010000002.1 GCA_028701715.1 Eubacteriales bacterium
GTTTTATTCCGGAACATCCTGTATTTATACCGGCATTGCGGAGAAAATGTACGATAAAGTGAAAGGCCCTCCCGACGACAGATTTTTTATGGAGGAAAACGAATATTATGAGGAAGGATATACAAAGAAAGAAGCCGTTGTTTCACGCGGAACATTTTTTGAAAAGCATTGCTTTGAGACTATAACCTGCGAATGTGAAACGCCGCGGCTTGCGCTTGTTCCGACCCCGCACTATATTTACGGAGCCGATAAATATATCGAATTCTTCTTCCCTGCCGAAAAATATTCCGACCTCACAAACCTTCGAGCTATCAAAGCGTTTATAAACGAGCAGCCGTTTGACATTAGAAAAGCGGAAGAAGGAACGAAAAACGAGGAAAAAGCGGGATTAATACGGCAAAGCCTAATAAAAATAATGACCGCCGGTTATCTTAACGACAGCCGCGACCGCGACAAACAATTTGAAGGATCGGTTATAAAAGCTTCCCACGAAGGCGCAAGGGTGATTTTAGATTGCGGAGCGGCGGGTTTCATTGCGGCCGACGACATCGAAGGTATGCTTGCCGCGGGGGACAGAATTGCCGTTAAGGTGAAAAATGCAGCCTATAACACAGGTAAAATAACTTTTTATCTGTGCTGAAAATATGATTATCGACGCTTTATCCAAATTAAATCATTATAGAATGATTACAATACAAACAAAATTGTTTCACGTGAAACATTATTAAATAATATTCGGCATTAATGATATTACGCATATTTGGCGGAAACGCCGACGCGGAAAGGAATGATCATAATATTGGTTTACGGCAAAAAAGCGCTGCTTTATATAATTCCATGCGCAATTATACTTTTTTCGGGCTGTGCGTCTGCCGGCAAAGGCATTGACACAGGTATATCCGGTGTGGAAAAAATTAAAGACGAAAGCGGTAACGATCAAGTAAAATATGACAATTTGACTGCGGAAGAATGGCTCGGAACGCTGGACGGAGGAAATTATAACGGATATCAATTTACTATAGCCACATCGCGACAATACCGCTTCGCTCCCGAGGAGCAAATGTCCGGCATGGTCAATCCGGCGATAAAAAAGCGCAACGAGCTTGTAAACGCCAAATACAATGTATCGTTGAAGGAGGTTTATTACGACGAATCGGAGCTTCAAACCGCGCTGTCCAATGCGGCGCTTGCGGGAACGCAGTTTTCCGATCTTGTTTCGGTGACGATGCCGACTATGGCGAATTTGGCGGCTTCCGGATTTCTGACCAATCTGTTTTCGGTCCCGTTTTTCAACGCGGAAGCCAGCTATCTTAATACGGATACCGTTAATAAATCCACGGTAAACGATTATATGTATGCCGTATATGACCGGGCGACGTTTTACCAGGAGGATTTTTGGTGTGTGTTTTATAACGAAGCCCTGCTGCCGGACGGTGCCGGCAACGAAATAACAAACGCGGTAAAAGCGGGAAGCTGGACATGGGATAAACTGATAAATTATGCCGAACAAGCGGCGGCAGAGGTGATGGAAAAGCGTTCGCCCGATTATCAGACCGATATTTTCGGATTAGGCTCGTTTTCCGACAAAAACGGGTTTTCAATAGCGGCCTTTATATCCTCCGGATTATCGCTTTTCGAGGATACTTATCATAAAAGCTTAAGCTATTCCATGGATTCCGACGCGGGCAACGAAGCCGCGGACAAAATAAGAGGAATGATCGGCAGCAAATGCTATCTCGGTCTTTCCGGGGAAAACGCGTCAAAAGCCTTCCTTGAGGGCAGAACGGCTTTCTTTGTATATCGCGTGGATTTTGCGAAAGCGGTTGCGGAAACGCAGCTTAGCTGGAACATAGCGCCTTTGCCTAAAATGACGGAGGGACAAAACGGATATCTTTCATATGTCGGCTCCACTTCCGCCGGGCTTTCGGTACCGGCGTATCAGGCGGATTCGGCGAGGACGGGCAAGGTGTTAAACGCAATCCTGGCGGCTTCATATATAAATCTTGACGATGCGATAAAAACAAATTATATAACCTTTTGCCTGCGTGATAACGACGCGGCCATAATGCTCTCCGAGATATTTAAAAATCCGGTTATAGACATTGGGACAATATATGCCGAAGGATATGACAGACTGTCGTTTTTAACCGACGAGACCATTTTAAAAGCAATAACTCAGGATCTTTCGTTTGCGTATATGTATGTAAGCAACGCTTCGGCTTTGGCGGCTCTCAACGCAGACGAATTCAGATAAGGCTTTAAAACAATATATTATTGATATAAAATATAAGAGGTGTTATTATGCTAAACAAAAAATCCGTGAGCGATATCAACGTAAAGGGTAAAAAAGTACTGGTGAGGTGCGATTTCAACGTACCTATAAAGGACGGTACCGTCACTGACGACAACAGAATCGTGGGTGCGCTGCCCACAATCAAATATTTGTTGAAAAATGACTCAAAGGTTATACTCTGCTCTCATTTGGGAAGACCCAAGGGCGAATTTAATATGAAATACACCCTTGCGCCCGTCGCGGCCAAGCTTTCGGATTATCTCGGAATCCCCGTGGTTCTTGCCAAAGACATTATCGGCGAAGACGCGAAGAAAAAAGCCGCCGCACTTAAAAACGGCGAAGTGCTTCTGCTTGAAAACGTGCGTTTTCATGCCGAAGAGGAAAAGAACGATCCGACTTTTGCGAAGGAGTTGGCTTCTCTTGCCGAAATATATGTCAACGACGCTTTCGGTACGGCTCACAGAGCGCACGCTTCCACAGCCGGTGTTGCTGATTATCTCCCCGCCGTATGCGGCTTCCTTATCCAGAAAGAGATAGATATAATGGGCAAGGCTCTTAACGATCCCGACAGACCGTTTGTTGCCATATTGGGCGGCGCAAAGGTTGCGGATAAGCTGAAGGTTATAGAAAATCTGCTTGGCAAGGTTGATACCCTTATCATAGGCGGAGGAATGGCATATACCTTCCTTGCGGCACAAGAAAAGGGCATAGGAAAATCAATGCTTGACGCAGAAAAGGTTGATTACTGTAAGAAAATGCTTGCCGACGCAAAAGAAAAGGGCGTTAAGCTGCTGCTTCCCGTCGATACCATTGTCGGCAAAGCCTTTCCCGATCCGATAGACGCGGAAATAACCGTTCATACGGTATGTACCTGCGAAATACCCGCCGACGAAATGGGACTTGATATAGGAGAAAAGAGCGAAGCTCTGTTCGCCGATGCGATAAAGGGCGCAAAGACCGTTGTTTGGAACGGACCTATGGGCGTGTTTGAAAATCCCGTGCTTGCGAAAGGCACTATCGCCGTGGCAAAAGCTCTTGCCGAATCAAACGCCGTAACCATAGTTGGAGGGGGAGATTCGGCGGCTGCGGTTGAGCAGCTGGGATTTGCCGACAAAATAACCCATATTTCGACAGGCGGCGGCGCATCGCTTGAATTCCTCGAGGGGCTTGAGCTTCCCGGAATCTCCTGCTTAAACAATAAGTAATATAGGAAAGGTTAAAAGAATGAACAGACAGACAAGAAAAACGGTTATAGCCGGCAATTGGAAAATGAACAAAACCCCCGCAGAGGCGAAAGGGCTTATAGACGCGATAAAAGCCGAAATATCCGGTAAAGATACCGGTTTATGTGAAATTATCGCCTGCGTTCCCTTCGTGGATCTTCAAACAGCGGTTGAAGCGGCAAAGGGTTCCGCGGTTAAAATAGGTGCGCAGAATGTTCACTGGGCGTCTTCGGGTGCTTTCACCGGGGAAATTTCCGCAGCCATGCTTAAGGAAATCGGCGTTGAATATGTTATTATCGGACATTCGGAAAGAAGACAATATTTCGGCGAAACGGACATAACGGTGAACAGCCGTGTAAAAGCCGCGCTCGAATCGGGGCTGAAAGTAATCCTTTGCGTCGGTGAGCTGCTTGCCGAAAGAGAACAGGGTGTTACCGCCGAGGTGGTGTCGCGTCAGACTAAAATTGATCTGCTCGGAATAACAGAAGCGCAGATGAAGGATATTATCATCGCATACGAGCCTGTGTGGGCTATAGGCACGGGAAAAACGGCGACTTCCGACCAGGCTGATGAGGTGTGCGGATTTATAAGGGATGTGCTTGTTTCCTTATACGGTAAAAATGTTGCCGAGGCAACCACGATTCAATACGGCGGAAGCATGAACGCCAAAAACGCAGCGGAGTTGCTCTCTAAAATTAATGTAGACGGCGGTCTTATAGGCGGAGCTTCGCTTAAAGCTGATGACTTTGCCGTAATAATTGAAGCGGCACTTAATTGAATTAAGAACGGTCCATAAAAAAAGTCCGGGGAAACCGGACTTTTCTTTGTGCTTAACGGTATTTATTATTATTTGATTATATTATTTAGATTCATATCGGTTATAAAGTAAATAACATAATCCACATCGAGTGAAATTATTTCGTTTATATCAAATCCAAAATCCCATAAGGGCTTATAATATGAAGAATCGCAGCTTTCGGCAAGCCAGTCGAAAAGCATTATGGAATAGCTGTCGCGCAGCATAATAAATGAGGACTTGTTCTCACCGCTTTCGTTATGGAACTCCATATATTCCATACAGTCGTCGTTAATTCTGCTGCGGTCATCGGCGGAGTATTTCGGCAGGTTTACGGGGGTTTCAAAGGTTATGTATGAAAAAGTCGAATTAACCTTAAGGGCATATTCGTCAAGCCCCAGATCGTAGTAAAGATCACCGGCGGCGCGGTATTCGTTTGTAAAGCCGAATTCGCTTATTTCCCGTGCCGCGGAGCCGGTAAAGCCGTCGTTTACGAACTGATCGCAGAGAGCCTTGTAAGCAAAATACGCCGCATATTCGGTCCAGTGGGAATCGGTATGATGATATATCTCAAATTCCCCGCCTTTGAGAGAGCGTATTGTTTCTCCCATGTCTAAAACGATTGCGCCGCCTTCCGAAAGAGCCTCGGCTATCTCTTCGCGGTAGCACACCGTACCTTTTACGACATCCTGCGGCATATATTCGGAATAAATCTCATTGGGATTGGGAATAAGGACATAAACGAGCTTGATACCGTGTTCCTCAAGCATATTCGTTCTTTCCGTTATTTTACTCGTTATACGGTTTTTGCGGTTTGATGACAGCGTTTCGTTGTTGGTATATTGCGGTTCTGTGTTGGTAAAGAACAACCAGCCGTCCGAACCTATCCGAACAATGCTTTGGTACGGACATTCGTTGAAGCAGGTATATTTTATTGAGGTTGCCGCCGGTTCGGACACGGCCTTTCCGTCTGTTCTGGCATAAATAAAAGCGGGCTGGGGTGAATCGCCTTTTCCTACCGTGGTTTCTATAATAAAAGTGCCCTCATCGCTTGCTATGGTCTTTGTTATTATACCGTTTACGGTGAGATAAACAACGCTTCCGATTTCACAGGTGCCGGATATGATTATGCGCGCGTCCGCGACCGTCAGATTTTCCACAATCTCGGGAGCTCCCGTGTGTTCCTCCAAGTCGGAAAATTCGGCAATAAGATTTTCGATTTCGTTTGTTTCCGATATGCTTTCCTCAGAATTCGAGGGTTCGGAGGATAAATCTGACGACACCGGAAAGCTGTTGTCGTCATTGGCGTCGGCGCATCCCCAGGAGGTGAGAAAAATCAAAACAGCTATAAGTACGCACACGGATTTTTTCATAATTCATAACCTTTCAAAGTAATCATAAATATTATAGCATATATAACGGCGCTTTTCAACAGTATGTTGTAAAATGAACATTGAATGAACGTGTTTATTGACAGTCAGGGACGTTTGTGATAGAATACCATATGTAAAAAGAAAGGGGATCATTATGACCGCGGTTATAGTTAAGGTATATAAGCGTATATTAAAGCATCCGTTTCTTCTGCTTCTGTCGGCCTGTTTGCTTTCCGCATTGATTTTTGATTATTCCGCGGACAATTATACGCCCTTTTTTGTCGCTTTTTTATGTATAGCCGTCGTATTGCTGACGGCACTTATGGTTTACTGGAAAAGCCACGGGGGACTTACCGAGGGCAGAATTGTTTTTCTTATTACCGCCGCGGCGTTTATTGTAAAACTGGCTTATGTTTTATATACCGGGCTTGGAGTGAGACAGCACGACATAGGCACCTTCAGGGTTGGCAGTAAATCGCATTCCGGATACATTTTCCGTCTTTATTCGGAACAATCCTTCCCCGATTCAGTATCCGGACAGTATTATCACCCGCCGCTCCACTACATTATCGAAGCCGTATGGCTTAAGCTGCAGACCGCGCTCGGCGCGTCCTTTGAAACGGCACAGCACTATGTCACCGCATTAACGCTGTTCTATTCCTGCGCTTCGGGTTATATATCATATAAAATATTCAAAGAACTTAATTTAAACAAAAAAGCCGCGTGTATTTGTTATGCGACGGCGGCGCTTCATCCCGCGTTTATAATATTTGCCGCAAGCTACAACAATGACTGCCTTTCGGTGACATTGATGCTGTTCGCTTTGCTGTATCTTATCAGATGGTGGAAGAATCCCACGTTTTTCAATATTATCATGGTGGCTTTCGGCATCGGTTTCGGTATGATGACAAAGCTTTCCGCGGTTTATATAGCTCCCGCCGCGGCCGCTGTTTTTTTGATAAAATTTTTAAGCGAAAAACAAAAGCTGAAAAAAGTCGGCGAATTTGCCGTTTTCGGCGCAATTGCCATACCCGCAGGAACATGGTGGTCTTTCAGAATCCTTTATAAATTCCAGGCACGGCTCGGTTATGTTATGCGGCTTGGGACGAACCACGATCAATATGTGGGCTTCCATTCCGTTTCGGACAGGCTTTTCAACCTGTTCGGAGGTCTTTCGGAAGGTATATATTTTGCCCGCGGGGAAAATTTCGGCAATACCTGCCATGAATACAATATACCAAGCGCGGTATTGAAAACCTCCGTTTTCGGCGAATGGCACATGGGAGAGGGGCTGACCGTTACCGAGGTGCTGGCATATATTCTGTTTATTGTGAACATAATCGTTATAGCGGCGTCGCTTTTCTGTATGCTTCATGCGCTCTTTAAAAAGTACGAAAAAGTGCCGAACGCGTTAAAAGCATGCCTGTATGTTTTATATGTTTCCATAATGGGAACCTATGTGAACTTCTGCTTCACACATGCGCACGATTGTACCATGGATTTCCGTTATATAGTCCCGGCTGTCGTCATCGGAGCGGCATTTATGGGAATGTTTATTTCGGACGAAACCGAAAGCCGTTTTAAAACGTATATTAAAAAGGGGATAATTTATGCGTCGGCAGTTTTCTGTGTATGTTCGGCGCTGCTTTACCTGCTTGCCAATTACGCCGCCAACTGAAATCCGGGGACTGTTCGCCGGTAATGCGGCAAAAGGACGGATCGGATAAATGGAAACCAAAAAAGAAAAATTTTTTGACAAAAAGACCGTACTGTTTTTAGCAATATCGTTTGCGGTTTTGCTGTGCCTTGAACTCTGCTTTGCCAACCGGGCTTATCTTGCCGTAAAAACGGGCGGCTATGTAACCGTAGAGACGGATATGGAGGAAGCAAGGATTACAGGGAACATATCCCTAAAAGACGGAATCCTGCACATAAACGGGAGCGGTAAGATAGTCATTGAAGTGCCGGATGAGGAAATTGTCACCTTCGGTATTGAATGCTACGGTAAAAACGCTTTTTGCAATTTCAACACATATATAAAAGACCAAAACTCATCGATAGTCAGCAGAAAAACCGGTTCCCATCAGTTTCGACCCGACATCGGCGGTTGCAATGTGTTTTTTGTAGATTCCTTTGGTAAAGCATCAGAGCTGACGATCGAATTTGATTCCGATTGCGCCGGGTTGTATATAGAGAAAATAACACTAAACAGCACCGGGGAGTTTAACTTAAATATATTCAGATTTATAATTTGCTTTTTTACAGCCGCGCTTGCCTGGCTTATATTACGAAAAAAATGGTACGGGATTGGTTATAACAGAAAAAGCAAACCGCATACTTTACTGATAGTGATTATAACGTTATTTTGCCTTGCCTCCGCTCTTATCGGGAGCGTAAAGAATATGGGCTTTGACGATTATCCCTTTATAAGGGATGTGGGCAGCTATACCTGCTATCAGCAGCAGTGCGACGCTTTTATAAAAGGGCAGTTGAATCTCGACATACCGTTTGAAGCGGATTCTTACGAAAACCTTGAAAACCCATATGATTATTACCTTCGCAGAGAGGTTCTCGGCTCGACCGGCAATCTATGGGATACAGCGTATTACGAAGGAAAGGTTTATTCGTATTTCGGGGTTGCGCCCGTGGTGCTTGTCTATTATCCGCTTTACCTTGTGACGGGGGACATGCCCCGCGACGGTACGGTAAGCCTTATATTCGCCGCCGCAGCGACCGCGGCATTGATTCTGGCGTTGCTGAAAATTCTCGAGTATTTTAAAATTAAACCTCACTTGCTACTTCTGCTTCTCGGCATACCCGCGCTCTGTACCTCGTCTATGCTGTATGTTTTAAACGTCCATCCTTCGATGTATTATACCGCGGTGCTTTCGGGAATAACCTTCTTCGCGCTGCTTTTATATTTCTCGTTTGCCGCGGCAACGGCAGAAGAACATGTAAAGAGACGGGTTTTCCTTGCTCTCGCCGGAGTATGCGCGGTTTTCACCGTTGCGTCAAGACCTAATATTTTTATTTTTACTATTATGCTTATACCGCTGTATATCGAATTCTTTTTCTTGAGGAAAAGAAGCATAAGCGTCAGGCTTATAGATTTCACCTGCGCGGCGATACCCGTTGTTATCGGCGCGGCGGCGATAATGTGGTATAATGCCGCAAGATTTTCCTCGCCCTTCGATTTCGGGGCCACATATCAGCTTACTTTCGCCGATATGAGTTATTTTAAGCTTGCACTTTACAAGCTTTTCCCGGCGATGTACCATTATTTCCTTCAGCCTGTTACTTTCACCGGCACGTTCCCGTTTATGGATATATCCTCGGTCAATTTGGGTGTTTACCGTAATTATCTGTATATCTACGGTACCGCCGGAGCGGTAAATTTCCCGGTGGTGTGGGGTGCGTTGGGCTTTGTTTCCGTTTCAAAGGGAGATAAAATCAAGCGGTTTACATATTTGGGTGCTGTTTTTGCCGCAATAATCGTCGCTTTTGCCGACTTTTGCCTTGCCGGCAGTCATATACGCTATATGGGCGACATTATGTTCCCGTTGGCTCTTGTGGGTACGCTCGTGCTGCTGGAGCTTTCCTCAAAAGCAAACGAGCATGAAGTATTCGGAAAGCTTGCGTACAGGATAACGGCGGTTTTATTTATAATTACGACTCTTGTCGCTTCGGCGCTGCTTTTTGCAAACGAGGCGGACAATATATATGTTTTAGCGCCCGAATTGTTTGATTTCTTCGCAAAATTATTTAGATAGAGGTTTAAAATGAATAAAGACGTTAAAAAGACGGCGATTATAATAGGAGCCGGTCCCGCCGGTCTTACCGCGGCGTATAAGCTGCTTAAGGAAACGGATTTAAAGGTTATAATCCTTGAGCAAAGCGAAACCATAGGCGGGATATCGCAAACGGTGGTGCACAACGGAAACCGCATGGATATCGGCGGACACCGCTTCTTTTCCAAGGACGACAGAGTTAATGCTTTTTGGAAGGAGCTTATGCCTGTTCAGGGCAAGCCCGCGTATGACGATAAAATCTTGGGCAGGGAAAGGCCGCTTGCCGAAAAAGGACCCGATCCCGAACGCGACGAGCGCGTTATGCTGATAAGAACAAGGGTTTCGAGGATATATTTTCTGAAAAAATTCTTTGCTTATCCTATTTCGATATCAATGGATACCATTAAAAACATGGGCTTTGTCCGCACCGTTAAGGCGGGATTCGGTTATATTTGGTCGGCTGTCTTTAAAAAGAAAGAAACAAATTTACGTAATTTTTATATAAATCGTTTCGGTAAACCGCTTTACGAGATGTTTTTTGAGGATTATACAGAAAAAGTCTGGGGTGTCAATCCCGCCGATATTTCCGCGGAGTGGGGAGCGCAGCGCGTAAAGGGGCTTTCGCTTTTCAAGGCCGTATGGACAATCATAACAAAGCCTTTCAGAAAAAAGAATTCCGGAAAGGTCGAAACCTCGCTTATCGAGCAGTTCATGTACCCGAAAAAAGGTCCGGGACAGCTCTGGGAAACCCTGGCGGACGAGGTTAAATCGCTCGGCGGTGAAATAATCATGAACTGCGGCGTTACCGGCGTAATTACTGAAAAGAACACCGTTTTAGCGGTTAAGGCGGGAGAGCGCGAGTTTAAGGGCGATTATTTCCTTTCGTCCATGCCCGTGAAGGATCTCGTCGACGGTATGAACGCCGTCCCGGAGGATGTGAGTGAAATCGCTCACAACCTGCCCTACCGTGATTTTATCACAGTGGGTTTATTGTGCGACAGGCTTAATATTAAAAACGAAACCAAGATGAAAACCCTGGGCAATATAGTCCCGGATTGCTGGATATATATACAGGAACGCGATGTTAAGCTGGGCAGACTGCAGATATTCAACAACTGGTCGCCGTACATGGTCGCCGACCCCGAGCATAAGGTGTGGATAGGATTGGAATATTTCTGCTCCGAGGGCGACGATATGTGGAGCATGTCCGACAAGGATTTTATCGAGCTTGCCAAGAATGAGCTGGAGCATATAGGTGTGGCTGACAAAAAGGATATAACCGACGCCGTAAGGGTTAAAATCAAGAAAGCATACCCTTCATATTTCGGCACATACGAGCAATTCGATAAGGTTAAGGATTTTTTATGTTCTTTCGATAACCTTTACTGCATGGGACGCAACGGTCAGCACCGCTACAACAACATGGACCATTCCATGCTCACCGCGATGATGGCTGCCGATTCGATACGCACGGGCAAGGACAAGGATGATATCTGGGATGTGAATACCGAAAAGTCGTATCATGAGAAAAAATAATAAACAAAATATAAGCGAAAAGAGCCGAAAAACGGCTCTTTTTACTGTATATGACGAAGTTAACGGTTTCTTATGGCGTCGATAGGCTTTTTCGCCGCTATCTTGCGTACTGGCAGGAAGGACGATATAAAAGCCACGCTCATGCTGACGGCGAACAGCAGCGCTATCTGTCTCAACCCGAAGCTGAGCACCGTTATGAGAAGTCCGGTGTTATTCCTGATATATATGTTTATCGCAAGCGTCACCAATACGGTGCCGACGGATGCCAGAGTAAAATTCGTGAAAGCAATGATAAAGCTTTCGGAGAAGAATATCCTGAATACGTCGTTGGAGCGCGAGCCTATCGCACGGAGTATTCCTATATCCTGCTTTTTGTATGCCACGCTTGAGGCGATAAAGGTAGCAAGCAGTATGGCTGCGAAAAAAGCGAAACCCAGTCCGATATACAGGAAAACGTTTGAAAGCTCATACAATATGGTTTTTATCAGATCAAGCTGATATGTCACGGAGTTGCGCAAGGGATACCTTATATCACCGCTCTCGTCGTAACAGAATTCCAACAGCTCGGCTATTCCTTTATAGCCTGTCGGCATAGCGCCGACGGCAAAGGTATAATTACCGTTGTTATTTCCAACAAATATATTGTATAAATTATCCCCGCATATGACGATGCTCTGCTTGGAATATATGTCGGAAGTATCGATATAACCTACAATCT
Source organism: Eubacteriales bacterium (assembly GCA_028701715.1). Classification (GTDB taxonomy): domain Bacteria; phylum Bacillota; class Clostridia; order Oscillospirales; family CAG-382; genus UBA1206. The sequence goes on from JAQVQF010000002.1 coordinate 11,728, forward strand.
TCCATCCGTCCTCATAAATAGTTTCATCCGAATTATATTTATAGCCGTTTATTGTTATGTTATTGTTTTCTTTAAGAAACGCGGTCATATCTTCTATATATTGATATGAATCCTTCCCGTAAACATCAACACTTCCCGAGCAAACGATAATTTCTTTTTCTCCCAACGATTCGCGGGCACCGTCGAGCCAAATAACCTTTGAGGTATCGATATCCGACAACCGCGCAAGGCTTTCGCAATAAAAGTTGACGATATATTGCGAACTGTCCGAACCCATAAAATATAACGATGCGTTGCTTATTCTTGCTCCGTTGCCGACAGGGTTGAGACGGGCTACAAAACCTTTGCCGACAAACGCCACGGCGCACAGGCTGTACCGGATTTCCCCCTGGTATTCGCTGTAAAGCGTGTAGTCCACCAGCTGGTCGGCGCTGTCTGCGCTCGGATTGATTTTGGTAAGACGCTTATATCTGTCAAGGTTAAAATCAGTATCAATTATACCGGTGATTATATAATTTTTTCCGTTAAAGCTTATGGTTTTGCCTATCATATCCGAATATGATGTGATCTTTTCATAATCCGACTCGGTTCCGTCCGTATAACCCGCTTTAAAGAAGGTTTCGCAGATATAGGCGCTAACGGCGATTTCATCCTTGCTCCCGTCGGGAAGCACACCCGCTTTCAGAACATAACCCATGGCTTCAAGGTCGTCCTTTGATATTTCCGCATATCCGTATAAGCTGTCGGCGTATATGTTTATACCGGTTTCGGTAAATTTTGTGTTTGTGTCAAAATTTGAACTGAAACTAAGGCTGTTATATTCGTCGATGTAAACCCCGGTCATGGCGATGCCGGCCTTTTCCTTGATATGTGATATGTCCTCGTCGGAAAGAAATGTACCGTAATCTTCCCAATATGAATAGCTTCCATAGGTCACTTTTTTTGATTTGATTACGGAAGCGTAGGTTATGCCGGTGTCAATAATGGAATTGGCGCCGGTGCGGATATAGTCGTAGTCCGAAAATGTATCGGAAAGGCCGAAAAGGGTGAACGCCACAAACGACAGTATTATGGTAAATACAAGACGTACTTTTTTATGCTTGAGTCCGCTGGCGCCTATCCTGAAAGCATTTTTAAGCGGCAGCCGAGATTTTATTAGCTTGAAAGGAGCGGAGGCCGAGCTTTTACCTTTTATGTTTACGGTATCCGTGGATTTGAATTTTTTGGATTTTCCTTCTGTTTTTATGACTATACCGTTATTCAATCCGTCAATGAAAGCGTTTATCTGAAGACGATCCTGCTCAGTGAGATGATAACCCGCCGGGATTTCAACGGAATTTTCGGAAAACACGAGCTGTTGGGAAATTTCGGATTCATCTGCGGACGGAATTCTTTCGTCCGTAAGCTCAACGTCGCTAATCACCTTGCCGTCGGCAAGCTCTATAATACGGTCGGCATAGCCTTCGGCAAACTCCCTGTCGTGGGAAACGACAACCACGAGCTTGCTTAACGAAAGCTTTTTAAGTGTCTGGAGGACCTGTTTTCCTGTCATAGAATCAAGTGATCCCGTAGGCTCGTCCGCGAAAATAATTTCCGGGTTTTTTACAAGCGCTCTCGCTATGGCGACACGCTGCTTCTGCCCGCCGGATAGCTCGTTGGGGCGGCGGCTGCCGTAGCCTGTCATGTCCACTTCCTCAAGTATGGCGTTTATTTTGTCATCTGTGGCTTTATTGCCCTGAAGCTCAAGAGCAAGACCGATATTTGCGCCCACGGTAAATTCCTCGAGCACGTTATATTCCTGAAATATAAAGCCCACATATGTGTTGCGGTAGGAATCGAAATCCGCCTGACTGAAATTTTTCGACGATACGCCCTTGATGATGATTTCACCGCTGTCGTATTTGTCCAGCCCGCCCAGTACATTGAGCATAGTGGATTTGCCGCTCCCCGATTTACCCAGCAGAAATACCATTCCGGTTTCGGGTAATGTGAGAGTTATATTGTCGAGAGCCTTTACGGGAACACCCTTTTTGGGCATATAAATTTTCGAAAGATTCAATGTCTCAAGCATAGTTACTCCTTAAATGCGTATTGTTTACCAAATAAAGAACGAAAATATGTTATTTCTTATCCTTTTCTTTATAATAGAGCATGCAGTGACAGTAGCCTTCGAAATCCGGATCTGCGCTCTGCTCGCGGAATTCCTTGCATATACACTTTGTGTCATCGCTTATTTCACGCCTGCAGGGGCAATGCCCGTCTTTTTTCTTTAATCCCTCGCGTATCGCAGCTACTATTTCCTTGTCTTCGTTTAATCTTACCATATCATTTGTATTTAACGAACAGCTCCTTCATCTGCTCGGCGGTTTTCGAACCTTTCGTACGGAAAACCACTATATTGTTTTTAATAAATACTAGAGTGGGGATGACGCGAATATCGAACGCGTCGGAAAGCTCAGGCTCGTCATCCACATTAACCTTGCAAAGCTTTACTCCGACAGCGTCTTCATCACTTATATCGTCAAGAACCGATCCCATTGCTCTGCACGGACCGCACCATGACGCCCAGAAATCGATAAGCACAAGCTCGTCAGCCTGTTCGATCTCGGTCTTATATGTGAGGCTTGTCAAAACCGTATGTTTCACTTTTTTGCCTTCCTTTCCATTTGTAATGATATACCATAATTGATTATATTTATGAATTAAACCTTGTCAACAGATAAAATGTTACTTTTTAGGATTGTTCTTGACTGTATATATTAAAAATGATATAAATATACATAATGATTCGTATAAAACGGGGTACGGCAGTCATGACAAAAAAATAAGCATCAGGCAGACAGACATCATGGAAGAACATTAAAACAGAAGAAAGGTGGGTGCGAACCCATGCCTACTTGCATGCCCATTTATGCAAGCTGAAGTGCATGGGCATAAAAATGAGAGATAAAATAAGCTTATCCACAGAATTTTTTACCGCGGCCGAAGAATACAACACCTTTGAAAAGCATGTACCCGCGCCTTATTTAAGAAACAGCTTTACGCTTGAAAAAAAGCCCGAAAAAGCGGTTATCCTGTTATGCGGGCTCGGCTTCTACCGTCTTTTCGTAAACGGAGCCGAGGTTACCAAGGGTATCCTTGCGCCGTACATTTCCAATCCCGACGATATATGCTATTATGATAAATACGAGGTTTCGGATAAGCTGAACGAAGGCGAAAATGTTATCGGCGTCATGCTGGGCAACGGCTTTATCAACAGCATCGGCGGCAGAGTCTGGGATTTTGACAAAGCATCCTTCCGTTGCGCTCCCAAGCTTGCTTTTTCTATGACATGCGACGGAAACAGGAAAATACCGTCAGCGGAATGCTTCAAGTCGCATCCCTCACACATACTGTTTGACGACGAGCGTTGCGGAGAACGCTGTGACGCAAGGCTTGAGATACCGCGTTGGAACGAACCGGGTTTCGACGACAGCGGCTGGAGCGCGGTTGTTCGCACAACTGCTCCCAAGGGCGAACCGCGGCTGTGCAACGCCGATCCTATAATAAAATCACGCGAAATATGTCCGATTTCCGTAGAAAAAGCCGGGCTTATAGAGCCTTCCCGGGTGGAGGGCGGCTTTGGCATTTACGAGGTACCGCCGGACGAGGACATAACCGAAGGGTATCTTTACGATTTCGGCGAAAATGCCGCCGGGATAATTAAACTTGAGATCGACGGCAAATCCGGACAGAAAATAATACTTCAATTCGGGGAAGCCGTAACCCACGGCGAGCTTGACATATCTCAGATGTATTTTCTTCCGCGCGGCTATAACCAAAGATGCGTATATGTCTGCGCTGGCGGAAACGGCGTATACGAGCCGTCGTTTTGCTATTTCGGCTTCCGTTACTGTCTTGTCGCGGGAATAACCGAGGAACAGTCAAAGAGCCTGAAGCTTACATATATAGTCTGCCATTCGGATATAAAACGCGTGGGAAATTTTATTTGTTCCGATAAAACTGCGAACAGGCTTTACGAAGCCTGCATACGCAGCGATCTTGCCAACTTTTATTATTTTCCGACCGATTGCCCGCACCGCGAAAAAAACGGCTGGACGGGCGACGCAGCTCTTTCCGCGGAGCAGTTTATGTATAGCTTTGAAGCGGGGAAATCGCTTTCGGTCTGGATGGACAATATCAGAAAAGCGCAGAAAAAATCCGGTGAGATACCCGGTATAATCCCAACCGCCGGCTGGGGCTTCGCCTGGGGGAACGGTCCCGCTTGGGATTCTGTGCTGGTCAATGTACCCTCCGCGGTGTACGATTTCACGGGCGACGAAAAAATACTCGCCGACAACGCCGACGCAATATGGAAATATATCGAATATCTCGAAACAAAAATAAACGAAAACGGACTGTACGAATTCGGGCTGGGCGACTGGTGTCCCGTGGGCGAAAAAATAAAAGCCCCCTTAGAGGTTACCGATTCCATTACGATTTTTGAGTTTTTAAACACCGCCTCGTTCATTTTTGCGTCACTCGAACAGACCGAACGCGTAAGCCGTGCCCTTACCGACGCCATGAGGCTGAGAAAAGCGATAAAAAGGCTTCTGGTTGAGGATTATACCGTTATCGGCGAATGCCAGGCTTGTCAGGCAATGGGGCTGTATTACGGCATATTCGAAAAGGACACAAGGGAATACCGCAAGGCATTTGATGTGCTGTTAAAAATGATTCATGACGCGGGCGACCATATGGACTGCGGAATATTGGGCGCGAGGGTGCTGTTTCGACTGCTTGCCGAAAACGGGGAAGCGGAACTGGCCTTCAAAATGATAACACGTAAGGACGAACCCTCTTTCGGCAACTGGATAGAGCGCGGCGCGACCTCCATGTGGGAAAATTTCGGCTCTCCGCAGTCGCGCAACCATCATTTTTACGGCGACATTGCGGCCTTCTTCATCAAATATATCGCCGGACTGTATTATATTTTCGATAAAATTGAAATTTCGCCCTGCTTTATCGACGGGCTGAATTTCGCGGAGGCGTCCTGCCGTGATATTTCGGTTAAATGGGAACGATGCCGCGGGGTTTACGGAGAAAATATTCTGCTGACGGTGGATTGCCCTGATTATGCAGAGGGTACCATTATTCTCAGAAAAGGAAAATTTGATGACGGGGATTATGAAAAAGAGCTTATGAAAGGAACCTATACCGTTATATTATGAAAAAAATTATCGCAGTATTGCTTTTTCTCGCCATTCCGGCGTTGTCGGTATCCTGTCATTCGGCGGGAGTTGATGAATCCGGCTTAAACAGTGATATATTTGTTTCGGAAGAATCCGATAAATCGGAAGAACAATCCGCTCAAAGCTCGCAGGAGATGTCGGAGGAGTATTCGCCCTCTTCCGGAAAGCTTGAAAAACAGGACATTGTTAAGTCTCTTGTACGAGCGGAGGGAGAACCCGAAATTACGCTTGCCGAAAAGGAGTTTAATTTTAATGAAAGCGCGGCAATTGAAAATCTGACCGTAACGGGAAGCCACGAATACGCGGACGGAAAGCTTTATCTTTCCGATACCGCGTGTATTCAATATCGGCCGAAAGAAACTCTGTCCGCGGAACGTATGGTAATAGCTTTCGGGCTGGATGTCATCACAATGCCGGAAATCCTCGACGCCGACGGCAAATTTACCGAATCCGACGATATATTTATATTTTCCGCGGGCGATGTCAGCCGCTGGTACGGTTCGGAGTACGATTATGCGGTAAGGTTCAGGGTCACAAAACAATCGGAAGACGCGGTAAGCTTCTATGGCTATTCTAAAAGCTACACCCTTCAGGACCTTGCCAAGGATAAGAACGGTTTAAGTGCGTTCGACGTAACCGGGCATTATTCGGTGACGTTGATTTTTGAGAATAATCGTTGTTATATAAGCATAAACGACGGGCAGATAGAAGTCAGCTATTATTCACCCGTCGACAAAATAAAGGATTTGCGCTTTACCGTCAGGAAGGGTGTCACCGTCGCGCTGGACGGGATGAAAATTTACGGCACGGCGTCATATGAATACGCGCTGCCCGAAACTCTGAAGGGCTTTATCGACAACGGCTGCGTGACCGGCTATGTGTCGTATAAAGCGGCTTCGGAGGGAGTATATTTTAATCGTCTGAGTAACGAACAGCTTGTATATTATGCGCTTACGTTTCTTGCGTCCTCCGAATCCTGCGTTCAGCTCGATTTTTACACGAACACCAAGAACGTTGAAATTACCTATCAGATTATGGACAGCATCTGGGCACCGGGCTGGAGCGGAGGCTTTGATGTATATCTTAACGGCGAAAAGAAAAGCACCTATTATAAAAACACGGTGAAGGGCGGCAGATATACCTTTACATACACCGTTCCCGAAGAAGAGGAGGGCTATAACCGTATAACCGTCTATTTCCCGCCCTCTCTGGTGCTTTCCTTCCTAAATCTGCGTATAAACGAAGACGCCGTCTACGCGCCGGTACCCAAAAACGGCGGACTGCTTATGCTCGGGGATTCGATATCCGAAGGGCTCGCGGTGGATTCATCCTCATCCTTGTTTTCCCTTGCAGTTTCCCGCGCTTATAATTTTGAAATAATCAATCAGGCGGTTTCGGGTACGATTTTCTCGGAATATTCGATATCGGGCGAATACGGGGATTTTAAACCGGATTATATACTCATAGCGTACGGCACCAACAATTACGGCGACGGCAGCGCAGATTTTAGTTATGTAAAAACGCTTGTAAAGGACGGCATTGACGATATAGTAAAAGCGGCGGCTGAAAAATTCCCCGATGCCGTTTTAATCGGCTTGCTTCCAATATGCCGTACAGGCGAGGAGGGAACTAATTTTTCTCTTTCCCAAACGAGCGAATATATAGCGTCCGTATACGATAGCTATGGTATCTCATATATGGACTGCCATGATTATGTGCCGCTTGAACAGAAATATTTTCACGACACCATGCTTCATCCCAACGCGCTCGGCAACGTTATCTACGGGGAAAAGCTGATTGAAGAGCTGAAAATTATTATAGGCGAAGAAGTAAACAAAAATTGGAAGGATGAAGCCGAAAGGGCTTTCAACTGAATAAATATATATGATATTTGATACAATCGGTGACTGGTATAACGTGTCCCACGACTTCTGCGGCGTCATTGTTTCCGTATTGGGCGCGGTCGCCGCGTATAATATTGTCTATTTATTGATAGGCGTCTTCTTTACGCGAAAGTTTAAGCATACCGAAAGCAGACATAAATATGCCATACTTATCGCCGCTCGCAACGAGGAATGCGTTATAGGTAATCTGCTCGACAGCATTAAAAAGCAGGATTATCCGGCGGAGCTGGTTACGGTATTCGTTGTCGCGGACAACTGCACGGATACCACAGCGAAAATAGCCGGAGACAGCGGAGCCGTCTGTTACGAAAGATTCGACAAAGAGCATTGCACCAAGGGCTATGCGCTTCAATTTCTGTTTGAAAATATAAAAAAAGATTACGGTATAACAAGTTTCGAGGGCTATTTTATATTCGACGCCGATAACCTGCTTAAAACCGATTACATATCAAGAATGAACGACGCTTTTGATTCGGGCATGAAAATAACGACCTCCTACCGAAACAGTAAAAATTTCGACGACAACTGGATATCGTCCATTTATGCGCTTCATTGGCTGCGTTCTATCAGATTAAGACACCGCGCGCGTTCCGTACTGCGTCTTGCGACGAATATACAGGGCACGGGGTTTTTGTTTTCAAACGAGATTGTCAAGGACGGGTGGAAATATACCTCGCTCACCGAGGACCGTGCGCTGACCGCCGATGCTGTGGCGCAGGGCTATCAGATTTCCTATAATGACGAGGCAATGTTTTATGACGAGCAGCCCGTAAGCCTTAAAATAGCTCTCAGACAGCGGCTCAGGTGGTCGAGAGGGCATATTCTCGCCTTTGTCGAAACCGGCCCCAAGCTTTTTATAAACATTATTTTCGGCAAGCTGTTCTTAAAAAACAGATGGAACGGCAAAACAAAAAAAGACAAAACGCTCAAAGGCTTTATTTATGGCTTTGTCGAATCGGTACGTCACAGATTCGCGTCCTTCGACACCCTGATGCAGCTAACCCCTTTCAATGTTTTATACATATTTATTTGGATAACGGTGGATATGCTGATCTTCTCCTGCGGTCTGTACAAAGCCGGTATTGACGGGCTTAGCTTTTTCGGCGGCAACGCTTATATCGCCGCGGGCATAAGGTTTTTATTTGATCCGAAATTGTTTCTCCAACCGGGAATCGGTTCGGTATTTACCGGACTTGCGCTGGCTGTCTGGTTCAGGCTTTTGTATCTTGCGGGTATATATTTAAAAAACATATGGTATGCGGTATATATTTTTATAATTGAACGAAAAAATATCAAGCCAATGCCGCTTACCAAAAAGATACTGTATTGCTTCACCTGGCCGATGTTCGATTTTATTGGCAGGTACACCACCTGCGCCGCCATATTCATAAAGGTCGGCTGGAAGCCCATACCGCACACGAGCAAAGTTACCATAGACGATCTTTCCGGGGAAGGTATCAAATGAAAATAGGACGCCTTATAGGTATCATCACAATATTACAGCAGCATAAAAAAGTGACCGCGCCTTATCTTGCGAAAAAGTTCGAGGTTTCTCGCCGGACAATCAACCGCGACATTGAGGACATCTGCCGCGCCGGAATCCCCGTCGTCACAACGCAGGGCGGCGACGGCGGTATTTCGCTTATGGACGGTTTCTGCCTTGACACCACCGTTTTTACCGAAGAAGAGCTTTCCGCGATTTTTACGGGGTTGAAAACGCTCGACAGCGTGTCGTACGGTTCAAACGTAAAAAGACTATCACAAAAAATAGGTATCGGCAATGCCGTGACGCTTGCGGACGATATGATAATCGACCTTTCGTCGTTTTACAAGGAAGACCTGGCGAATAAGATTGCTATGCTGAAAACGGCAATCCGCGGCAAGCACCGCGTCGCTTTTCATTATTACTACAATAAAGGCGAGGCGGATAAGCGCATTGAGCCGTATCTTATCGTTTTCAAGTGGTCGGACTGGTATGTATTTGGCTTTTGCAACGAACGGCAGGATTTCCGCATGTACAAGCTGCGCCGTTTGTGGGAGCTTCGCATTTGTGACGAGGTATTTGTACCGCGCGAGGTACCGGAGGAAAAGAAGCAATTCGGCAGCGACATGACCGACGATTATTTCGTTACGGCGATTTATGACCCGTCGGTAAAATACCGCCTTGTGGAGGAATACGGCCCCGGCTCGTTTGTCGTCATGGAGGACGGCCGGCTTTTTACTAAATGGGGCTTCACCGAACGCGAAGAGATGATTTCCCGTTTTCTCAGTTATGGGGATAAGGTGGAAATTATCGATCCGCCGGAAATGAGAGATAAAATAAGATTAACTGCTGAAAAAATAATAAAAAAGCACAATTTAACATGACACACAGCTGTCGTGTTCGGTTTGATATGATAAAAGTAAAAGCGGAGGAAATTATGAACAGATCAATGATGCAGGTGTTTGTTAAAGACAGTAAAGAAGCATTAGAGTTTTACAGACAGGCTTTTAATGCGGAAATTTTATGTAAATATCCCGATGAAAACGGAAATTATATGCACTCGGAACTGAACGCTTACGGTCAGATAATAGCGGTTTCCGAAATTACAGAGGGTGTCAACCCCGGCAACACCATGATGTTTTGCTTTGATTTCGGTTCCGGGCATGAAAAGGATATAAAGACAGCTTATGAAGTGTTAAAAGAAGAAGCGATAACTTGCTCGCCGCTTGATAAATGCGATTACAGCTCCTTGCAATTTGTATGCACGGACAAATTCGGCGTAACCTGGTGTTTATTTATTTAACGGAGATATTATAATGAACAAAATTCAATCAAGATGCGGATTGCTTTGCGGTGAATGCGATTATAGAAAGTCCTGCGGCTGCGGCGGCTGTATCGAAACGAACGGGCATCCCTTTCACGGCGAATGCCCGGTTGCAAAGTGCTGTCAGGACAAGGGCTTTGAGCATTGCGGCGAATGTCCGGATATACCGTGCAGGCTCCTGACCGAATATTCATATGACCCCGAAAACGGCGACAAGCCCGCCGGTGCAAGAATAGTACAATGCAAAAAATGGAGAAAAAATGATACATAACTTTTCCGAATTCTGCGACACTTTGATTGATGCGGGGTTTTCCATGGGTGGCGGTAACGCAAAGGGAATTTACGCTGTTATCCCATATGGATGGGAAGAACAGGATTCTGTAAAAACGCCGGTAAAATGGCACACCGGCGACCCGGAAACCGACCCGTGGGAATGGCGTATGCGCGTGCTTGAGGAACGGAACGATATTGCATATTCCAAGGTGTTTTTCCGCACAAGCGGCTATATCACAAGAGAGTGGTATCCATATTTTAGCGCAGTACGCAGAAAAGGCGAAAGCTTTGAGGAAGCATACAAAGGCGGTACAATAAGTCAAACAGCGAAGCATATTTATGATATTATTTCTGAAAACGGAGAAACCGCGTTTCACGAAATCAAGCAGATCGGCGGTTTTTACAAAGAGGATAATTCAAAATTTGAAAGGGCGATCGTCGAACTGCAAATGCGTATGTTTATCACCATGTGCGGCAGAGCGCAAAGGGTTAACAAATACGGCGAAGGCTACGGCTGGAACAGCACCGTATTTACAACGGCGGAGGGCTTTTGGCAAAAACGCGGTTTTACCCTTTCTAATTATGATGAAGTGAAAAGTTATGAAAAAATCAAAACGCAGATATTAAAGTTGAATCCGGAAGCGGATATAAGAAAAATAAATCAATTTATAAAAGGATAGCGAAAATGAAATACGAATTTGACAGCGAAATTAAACAGCTTGAAGGTAAAATCAAGTGGAGTGTTTTCTATTTTCCTTATTCAGCTGTAGAAGAGCTTGGCTCAAAAGGCAATATACCCGTTTTAATAACGGTAGACGGACATAGCATCGAGCACACCTTGCTTCCGTCGAGAAACGGTCATTATCTGGTGTATAACGAGTTTATTAAGCAAGCAGTCGGTAAAGGCATAGGCGACACGGTTCATGTTACTTTGGAAAAAGATACAAAGGAACGTAAATATATTGTTCCGGTTCACATAGAAACAGCTCTCAAAGAAAGCGGTGTGTTAGAGCAATATTTAAAACAACCGGACTACTTAAAGCGTGAACAGGTAAATTTTATCGAGGTTGCGAAAAAAGAAGAAACGAAGCAAAACCGCTTGAATAAGCTCATTACTATGTTAGGAGAATTGAAGTGATTACCAAGCTTCATTGCGTGAACATCACATCAAAGGATCCGAAAGCGTTAGCCGACTTTTACAGAACGATCGGTGCCCCCGTATATGTAGAAAACGAAGATTATGACGGATGGAGTTTGGGAAACCCCGAAAACGGCGGCAGTATCTGCATTTGGAACGAAAACAACCGGGGAAAATCCACCGCCGGTTATATAACCATAGTTTTGGATGCCGACGATTTGCAAAAAACATATGTAGACATAAAAAGCAAGGGCGTGAAAATCGAGCCGCCGAGGAATACCGATTGGGGCGGAATGGAACTGGTTTTCAACGATCCGGACGGAAACATCGTAATGCTACTCTGATAATATTTCGCTTATACTTTTAGTTTTTAATTAAAACATAATTCAAGCAGCGACCTGACAGCTATTGCCTGATTTTTTCTGTTTACGGGTTCACCCCAACTATTGACAAAGAGCCAAAAAAGAGAAAATAAAGATACTGTTTTCAATCGACGCTGTGTCGGTTGACTTTTCCGACTTTTACAGCGCTGATTGAAAACAGTATACAATATAACATTCGACAAATGTCCGTGTGAGACAGCCTACTCGCCGGGCGTTCTTTTTTCCAGCTCAAGCAGGAATCTTTTTATATTAATTCCGCCCGAAAAACCGCCCTCCCCTGTCGCCGAGATCACTCTGTGGCAGGGTATTATTATCGGGATCGGGTTTGCTCCGCAGGCGTTTCCCACAGCACGGCAGGCTTTCGGGTGTCCGGCGGCGGATGCGAGACCTTTATAGGTTATCTTATCACCGTAAGAAATTTCCGACATAGCTTTCCATACGGCTTTCTGAAAATTCGTACCTTCAGTTTTTACTGGTACCGTGAATGTCTTTCTTGTACCGATAAAATATTCTTGTATTTGCTTTTCGGCTTCCAAAAGCGACGGTATAGCGTCGTTAACTGCGTTTACGGCTTTATCCGAAAACCTTACTTCGGTTATATTTTCGCCGTCGGATAATATTTGAAGCATACCCACCGGCGAAGCAAAGCTGCGTATATATATATGTTCCATTTATTTTTTGAATATAGCGCCCTTGTCTTCCATCATTGACCTGACACGGCGTCCGTCGACCACATTGGCTTTTATACCTTCCCTGACGGCTATCGAAGCGCCGAGCCCCGCGGCTTCACCGGAAGAACGCGCCGACTGCTGTACGCGCAGCGAGGACTGAGCGAGAAATTCCGCGCCGAGACAGCGACCCGCCACAAAAAGATTGTCAAAGCCCTTGACGACAAGGGAGCGGAAGGGTATTTCATACCAGGGCTTGCCGTCGTTGACCGGGGTTATATTCTGAATACACTTGAGCGTTTTTCCGTGGATGTCAACGGGATAGTTGCTCTGGCAGAAAGCGTCGTCGAATTTTTTTCTTCCGAGCAGGTCATCGCTTGAGAGCACATATTCGGTGGTTATATTACGGGTTTCGCGCACGCCCACCATCGGAGCGATTTCAGAAATATAGGCATTTTCAAAGCCTTTCATGTATTTCTTATAGAAATTAAGCTGCTTAATAATAGCGGCCTTTCCGTCGGTTTGAGCTTTCGTAAGATGAACGGAATCGGTGCCGTCGACATATTCGAAGAATTCGGGATTATTAAAGGCGAGGGTATCCTTTCTGTTGGGAAGCTTGAAAACCTGCCAGTAAGCCTTATCTTCATCAATCAAATCACCGGCGGATATGGCTTTCTTAAAAATATCGGTCATCGCCCAGTCGTCTGAGGCGGTGCATGCCGCATAAACCGTTTTACCGTCATAGGACGCGCCCTTGCCGTTGCCGGTACGAGTAATTTCTTCGCTGATAAATTCGCCGAATTCGCTTATATTTACTCCGGAAACCGTATATCTGAGAGATATAGGCTGGCATTTTCCCGTTTCGGGATTACCCTTGGTATATTCCGCACCGGCGAGAACGGAAAGATCTCCATCACCGGTACAGTCTACGAACGCTTTACCCTCAATGACATATTCGCCCGACTTGGAGGCGGTTATCACGCCCTTTATAATGCCGTTTTCGGCTATTACCCCCGAAACAAACGTGTAATAAAGAAGCTGCACACCCGCTTCAAGGCAGAGCTGTTCGGAAGCGATGCGGAGGATGAGCGGGTCAAAGACGCGCTTTGATGAATCCAGCCCGCCGAGCGATGACATTCTGTCGTTTAACAGATTGGTCACATACGAGCAGGCGGGGTCGCCTTCTATATGCGAATGCATAACCGGCGTGACGAGCGCGTTCCCTGCCGAACCGCCAAGCGAACCGAACTGCTCAATAAGGATGACCGAGCTGCCCTCGTTTGCCGCCGCGATCGCGGCGTGAACGCCTGCGGTGCCGCCTCCGCAGACCACTATGTCGGCGGAAAAACGCACGGGAATTTCCCTTTGGGGAACCGTATATGCTTTCATAATTCTATTTGTGCCTTTCTTAATGATTTACGGATAAATTTTATCCTTAAAAACACTATTCCGACTTTTGCTCAACAGAGCGTACCGCCCATTTCTGTATCTGAACTCTGGTTTTGTCGCCGCTCGTTTCGATAAGAATGTTGTCGTCCTTTACCATGATAACGATGCCGACGATACCGCCAACGGTGGTTATTACATCTCCGCGGGATATGCTTTCACGCATGGATTGGGTCTCACGCTGCTGTTTTTTCTGCGGCCTTATCATGAAAAAGTAAAAGACGGCAATGAGTATGACAAACGGAGCGAACATGCTTACGATAGACCAGAAAGAGCCCGCAGTCGTATCGGTAGCTGCGGAAGTATCGAGCATTCTGATAATTTCGGTCATGTGGGAAATTCCTTTCTTACAGATATTTTATTCTTTTAATGCTTAAACAACGTTTTACGGCATAATCCACCTCAAACAACACACCGTTGATTTCGGCTTTTCCCGTAATTCTCTCAAAGCGTTCATGAACGCCGGTGACAAACTGTTTTATTACCGTTTCTGCCTTTACTCCAAGCACGGTGCCTTCCCTGACGCCGCACATGCCTATATCGGTTATATAACCGCTGCCCTTGGGAAGCAGCGTTTCGTCGGCAGTGGGAATATGAGTATGAGTGCCGTATATACATTGAATCCTGCCGTCGAACCAAAGCCCGAAAGCGGATTTTTCGCTCGTGGCTTCGCCGTGGAAATCGGCGACGGCAATATCGTATTTGCCCTCGTTTTCCCTGAGAATTCTGTCAACGCACACGAACGGATTGTCGCCGGGCGGCATAAAAACCTGACCTGCGGCGTTTATTATGAGTATCCGTATGTCCGATACCGCTCTGAAAACGGTGTAACCCCTGCCGGGGCAAAGCGGCGGAAAGTTAGCCGGACGGACAAGATATTCGCTGTCATCCAGCATGGAAAAAATTTCTCTTAAAGCTATGGTGTGGTTGCCGCCGGTTATCACGTCGGTGCCGCCGGCAAGCAGGGTTTCAGCCGACCAAACGTCAAGCCCGTTGGATTCGGAGGCGTTTTCGCCGTTGACCAGCACTACGTCGGCTTTCAATTCCGCTTTAATGCGGCGAAGCTCGTCCGCAACCTTCCCGACTCCCGATTTACCCACAACGTCGCCGAGGGCGAGGATACGGATAATACTACTTTGCATACTCAAACGCTCTTGTTTCGCGAATGATGTGAATTTTTATCTGACCGGGGTATTCAAGCTCCGATTCTATCTTTTTGGAAATGTCCCTTGCGAGGAAGGTCATCCTGTCGTCGGTAACCTCCTCCGGCTTTACCATTATGCGTATTTCGCGTCCTGCCTGAATGGCGAAGGATTTTTCGATACCCTCAAAGGAATTGGCGATTTCCTCAAGCTTCTGGAGGCGTTTGATATAGTTTTCAAGATTTTCGCGTCTCGCGCCGGGGCGCGCCGCGGATATGGCGTCGGCGGCCTGAACAATGACCGCTATATATGTGGAAGGCTCCACGTCCCCGTGATGGGATTCTATTGCGTGTATGACTTCCTTGTTTTCCTTGTATTTTTTGGCGACATCCACGCCGATGGCAACATGGCTGCCGTCGACCTCGTGGGTCATCGCCTTGCCTATGTCGTGAAGCAGCCCGGCACGCTTGGCAAGGGTAGGGTCAAGCCCCAGCTCGCTGGCTATCATGCCGGAAATCTGTGCAACCTCTATGGAATGCTTGAGTACGTTCTGACCATAACTGGTACGGAATCTCAATCTTCCGAGCAGCCTTACAAGCTCATGATTGATACCGTGAACGCCTGTTTCAAATGTTGCCTGCTCGCCTTCGCGTTTGATAACGGCTTCCACTTCTTTTTTGGATTTTTCCACCATTTCCTCGATTCTTGAGGGATGGATGCGTCCGTCGGATATGAGCTTTTCGAGCGTCAGCCTTGCTATTTCGCGTCTTATCGGATCGAAGGTGGAAATGGTTATTGCTTCCGGGGTGTCGTCGATTATCAGATCAACCCCCGTTAAGGTTTCTATAGAACGAATATTGCGTCCCTCGCGGCCGATTATTCTTCCCTTCATTTCGTCGTTGGGGAGGTCTACCACCGACACGGTGGCTTCGGCTACGCTGTCGGAAGCGCAGCGCTGTATCGCCAGAGTTATAATATCCTTCGCTTTTTCCTCGGCGTTTTCTTTATACTCTTTTTCTATATCCAAGAGCTTTTGAGCCATTTCATGCCTTGTCTCCTCCTCAACACGGCGGAGCAGCTCGGCTTTGGCTTCTTCAAGAGAAAGCGACGCTATTTTTTGCAATTCCTCAAATTGCTGTGCTTTTATGCCTTCAATTTCGGTACGGATGCTTTCGTTTTGTTTAAGCTTTTCGTTAAGCAGATCTTCTTTTTTATCGAGAGCGTCTGTCTTGTGGTCGAGGTGTTCTTCTTTTTGAAGCACACGCTTTTCCATGCGTTGAATATCGTTTCTTCTTTCCTTGAGCTCCCTTTCGTTTTCGTTTTTGATTCTCAGCGCTTCCTCTTTTACCTCAAGCAGCGCTTCCTTTTTTTTGGTTTCAGATGCTTTTTCGGCTTCGTTTAACAGGCGTTTCGCCTCAACCTCCGCTGATTTAATTGTTTTTTCCGCTATTTTTTTTCTAAAAACAATTCCGGCATAAAAAGCAAGAAAGCCTACGATAATCACTATCGCCGATACTATCAAGTATCCAATGAGATCCATAGATTTTGTGTCCTCCTTTATATTAAATCTATGTTCTCCGCTTTGGTATAAAGCATATATGCAAACTTTAATCTATATTCAAGTATATCAGTATAAAAGCGGAAAACATTCGATATCAAGGTATTATACTACACCAAAAAGACGCTGTAAAGTCAAATAATATAATTCTTATAAAATTTACATTTATATTCATAAACAACAAAAATATTAATTAATGGCATTTAATTATAATTTAAGGTTTATAGTATATATTCATGGACGAAAAGAAAAATAAAGAGTTTTTTTATAATAGCATTATGTTATACTGTGATTGAAAGGATTATATATTATGAAATTACGGAAAGCGGCGATAATACTCGTTTGTCTGATACTCATGTTTTCCTTCGCTTCCTGCTCTTTGAACCCCGATAACGGAGATAACGGTTTTACGGAGAGTATACAGGCGGAGGAGTCAAACGTTTCATCAGAGGGGACGAGCGATACCTCCTCCGAAACACCCGGCAGCTCGCCTACACAGGTCGAATATAAAAGTAAGGATACAAATTCGGAATACGATGAAAACGAATGCACGATTATAACGCTTTCCGATAACGCAACGGCTATAACAGGCACAGGTGCGGAGATCAGCGGGAATACCGTCACCATAACGAAATCGGGGTATTATGTTCTTCGCGGAACACTTACCGACGGACAGATAATCGTAAATTGTGAAAGCGGCACGGTAAGGCTTGTGCTTGACGGAGCTTCGGTAAGCTGCTCCCATTCCGCTCCCTTGTATGATATAAACGGAGATATAGTGCTTATACTCGCGGAAGGCAGCGAAAACAGCTTTTCGGACGCCGCGTCATATGTGTTTGAAGAAGGCGCCGACGAGCCGTCCGCGTGTATATACGCGAAGGACGATATCGCAATCAACGGAAGCGGCAAGCTTACGGTGACGGGCAATTACAACAACGGCATCCAGTCCAAGGATACCCTGAAGATAACCGGCGGAAGCGTCAACGTTACGGCGGTCAACAACGGGCTGAAGGGCAAGGATTATGTCGCCGTATCCGACGGGATAATAAACGTCAATGCCGCCGGCGACGGCATAAAATCCGATAACGAGACCGATGAGGGCATGGGCATTATTCAGCTGGACGGCGGTGCGATAACCGTCACAGCCGGTGACGACGGCGTGCAGGCGTACGGTAATATTATTTTAAACGGTGGGTCTTTGAGTATAACCGCGGCGGGCGGGGATATATATGCGTACGGAACGTCGGTGACGATAAAGTCAAGCGGTGCCTTTTCAAAGACCTCGACCGTGTCACAGAAGGGAATGAAGGCGGTAAACGGAATTTATGTTACCGGCGGTGAATACAATATCACAACCAATGATGATGCCGTCCATTCGGATAATAAAATTTATATAAACGGGGGCAATTTTACGATAACCGCAGGGAGTGATGGCATCTATGCGGCAGATACTCTGACAATTGACGACGGCACATTTAATATTTTTACCGGTGAAGGCTCCGCGGCGGCTCCGGTTAGATCGGGAAAAAGCAACAATGGCGGCGGCTTTACACGAAGCGATCGGCAAAACAATGGTAGCTCCGGCACCACTACCGGTTCCGTAAGCGGAGAAATCGCTGACAGCTGTAAAGCTATCAAAAGCGGATCGTCACTTAAAATTAGCGGTGGTACATTTGTTATTGATGCGTATGACGACGCTGTGCATTCCGACGGCAGCGTCACCATAAGCGGCGGAAATTTCAGCATAAAATCCGGAGACGACGGTATTCACGGAAACGACAATGTCACAATCTCCGGTGGTATCATTACGATTGAAAAAAGCTATGAAGGCGTTGAATCTTCTACGATAGACATCAGCGGCGGTGTGATTGATATTACAGCCAGCGATGACGGAATAAACGCTTCCGACGGTACCGGAGCGGGTACGGTGGGCAGCCCGGGAAAAGGCAACTCTGCGTTGTATATCCGCATCAGCGGCGGTGAAATTGTCATAAATGCCAGCGCGGACGGTATTGATTCCAACGGCAATATGTTTTTGGACGGAGGTTATATCTATGTTGTCGGTTCCTCAGATCCCGAAAGCGCAATTGACGCTGACGGCACCATCACAGTCAGCGGCGGAACGGTGGTCGGCATCGGCTCAACAGGTCACATGGAAGCTCCTACGGCAAGCTCCACACAGCCGACTCTTATGATTATTTTCAGCAGCGAACAAGCGAGCGGAACCATGATAAAGCTCACCGATGAAAAAGGAAATGTAATTTTTGAGGGAACATCTGAAAAAGCTTTTCAATCTTATTTCTTTACAGACCCCGCGCTTGTTAAGGGAAAAAGCTATACGCTTTATGCGGATGGCAAAGAAAAAGCGACAATTACCCTTACGACCGCGATAACCATATGCTCCGAAACCGGTGGTACTGTCAGCAGCAACGGCGGTACGGGCGGCGGAGGTCCCGGCGGAGGTCCCGGGCGAAGATAATAGAAATACAAAATGCAAAATATTGGAACAAAAGCGGCATATGCCGCTTTTGTTTTTCGTTATTTATTGCATATAATATTAAAACAAAATCCGGCTTCGCGCCGGATTTTGTGCTTGAATTTTAATTTTTCATTTTAACAACGGCTTCCGTGTCGGTGGCAATAACAAGCTCCTCGTCGGTCATGATTACGAAAACCTTGACCTTAGAGTCGGGTGTCGATATTATGGCGGGTTCGGGGAGCCTTTTGCCGACGGCGTTTTTTTCGGGATCGATTTTAACGCCCATATAATCCATATCCGCGCAGACATCGGCTCTGACCTGAGGGTTGTTTTCGCCTATACCGGCCGTAAAGACTATGGCGTCCACGCCGTTGAGAGAAGCCGCATACGCGCCGATATATTTTTTAATATCGTATACAAGTATATCGTAGGCAAGCACGGCGCGTTCGTTGCCCGAATCCTTTGCGGCGGTCAGCTCGCGCAGGTCGGACGAAACGCCCGATACGCCAAGCAACCCGCATTTTTTATTCATCCAGCTTTGCATATCCTTGGGGGCGATATTTTCCTTTTCCATAATAAAGGGAATTATTGCCGGATCGACTCCGCCGCAGCGCGAACCCATTATAATGCCGTCGAGAGGGGTAAAGCCCATGCTGGTATCGATGACCTTGCCGTCCTTTATCGCGGCAATGGACGAACCGTTTCCGAGATGGCAGGTTATTATTTTCGTGCCCTCGGCTTTTCCGCCGAGATATTCTATACATTTACCCGACACATATCTGTGGCTGGTGCCGTGGAAGCCGTAGCGTCGGATAGAATATTTTTCGTAAAGCTCATAGGGTATAGGATATATATAGGCTTTTTCGGGCATTGTCTGATGGAAGGCGGTGTCTATAACAAGCACCTGCGGTGTGCTCGGCATCACCGCCATGCAGCCGCGAATTCCCAGCAGATGCGGAACCGTATGAAGCGGCGCCAAATCCTTGCAGCGTTCGAGCTTTTTAATAACGTCGTCATCAACCAGGACGGATTCTACAAGCCAGGGACCTCCCTGAACTATACGGTGACCCACGGCCGAAATTTGATCCATGGATTTTATACAACCGTAATCCCGGTTGACAAGAGCCTCCACCACCATTTTTGTGGCTTCCGCGTGAGTGGGAATATCCACCTTGACTTCATACAGCTTTCCCAAGGCCTCGTGCTTCATTCGACCTCCGGGTATGCCTATACATTCGCACAAACCCTTTGCCATAACCGCTTTGGTATCCATGTCGAAAAGCTGATATTTCAACGACGAGCTTCCCGCATTGACGACGAGAATATACATTTTACTGACTCCTTTATATTTATTGGCGACTTAAACGAGGTTTATTTACGGAAAAAAACCGGATTACACAAAATGACTTATAAAGCTGTTTAACACCGTTATCTTTATAATTGACATAAATTTCCTTGACTTTTCAAGCCTTGGATATTATACTTCATATAAGTGCAAAAAGCAAGGTTTTTTGACTTTAAAATTAATATACGTTAACATAAATATATGTTTTCATTAAATGTACAGGTGAAATTAAAAATGGCAACGGCATTTGTTATTTCCGAATTTAATCCGTTTCATCACGGACACAAATATCTTATCGAAACCCTTCACAGAGATTTTGATACGGTCGTATGCGTCATGTCGGGTAATTCCGTACAACGCGGCGAGGTTTCCTGCGCCGAAAAATATCATCGCGCGAGAACGGCCGTTTATAACGGC
>JAQVQF010000096.1 GCA_028701715.1 Eubacteriales bacterium
GTTTTCATATAATTGCCTCTTTATAATGAATTTCCGTATATTTCATACCGCCGTTTAGCATTTCGGATTTCATAAGCGACACTCGGTTTACCGTCATGGACGCGGGAATTATATCAAGAGGAATTCCGCTTTTATCAATAACCCGTCTGCCGAGGGTGATATGGGGCGTAAATGCCCTGCTTTCGATATCGAACCCGTCCTTGCGAAGCCTTGCGGCAATATCAAGCGCAAGCGCGGCAAGCCCTTCCCCTTCCGCCGATAAATAGCGTATATCCCCGTCGTCTCTTTTAAATCTGCCGGGACTGCCAAGCGATATTTTAAACGGGGTGAAAACCGTTTCATCGATGACGCGCTTCGCGTCCGCTATCCTGTCGGTTTCCCCGATAAAAGCAAGGGTTATATGAAAATTCTCTTTTTTTGTAAAAACGCCGCTGTCGCTTCGGGCTTTCAAAGCATCCGCCGCTTTGCAAAGCGAATCGAGCATAACAGCATTAAAATTTACGGCGACAAACAGCCTCATAACAGGAGCTTTCATTTTAAAATCACCCCGCACACGCATATTATGTGTTATAAACGCTCAGTTGTCAATTCTTTTTCTTGCATTTCTCTTTTTTTGGTGGTAAAATAAATTTAATTAATACAAAAGGCAGAAAAATATGATTATAGACTTCGGTAAAATACCCGAAAAAGAGCTCGTTAATTTCAGGGGCGGCGAAAAAGCGTACAATACCCGTATGTTCGACGACGGAATTAATAAAATAATGTTAGGCAGGCTTGTCCCGGGCGCTTCGATAGGGCTTCATACCCATGACACAAGCTGCGAAGTGATATATTTCTTAAGCGGCACGGGAAAAGCGATATATGACGGCATTACCGAGGAGGTTTTCGCCGGTATCTGCCACTTTTGCCCCAAGGGACATTCCCATTCGTTACAAAACGACGGCATGGAGGATCTCGTTTTCGTCGCCGCGGTGCCCGGACAATGAAGATAGGGATAGAATCAAATATCATCCGCAGCTTTCTGAAAAATGTTTATTTTATAAACGGTACGGCTTACGCCGGGAAGTCTACCATGGTGCATATGCTCGCCGAAAAATACGGTCTTATCGAATGCGGCGAAAACTGGCATGACAGATACTGCGAAAACGTCATTACTCCCGAGCTACAGCCCGGACTGGGTTATTTTCAGACAAAAAAGAGCTGGCAGGAATTCGTCAACCGCACGCCCAACGAATACGAAAGATGGGCCGATGAAACGTCAATGGAATGCGCCGAAATTGAAATAGCGGCGCTTATAGAGCTTTCGCATAAGGGAAAAATTATTGCGGATACGAACATTCCGATCCATATGCTCAAAGAGATCAGCGATTATAACCATGTCGCTATAATGCTGTCGCCGCAGTCAATGTCCGTTGATAAATTCTTTGAACGAAGCGACCCGGAAAAGCAGTTTCTTTTAAACATTATCGGGCAAGCGGAAAATCCCGAAAAAACCATGGCGAATTTCAAAGCCTGTATAGCGAGACTGAATGATAAACGCCGCTATGACGAGCTTGCAAACAGCGGATTTTTCACGCTGGTGCGTGAAAACGCGCAAAAGGATACAAGAAAAGAGACGTTTGAAATACTGTCCAAGCATTTTAACCTGCAGTCCAAATGAAAACAAACGCTTTTCTTTAACTTAATGTGACGGTATACGACATGAAAAACGGACTTTATATCACCGGAATTCGCCTTGACGGGGAAATTCCAAAGGAAAATTACATAGCTGCAATTCCCGTGGTAAAACACCTGAAAGAGCTTGAAATAAATAAAAGCGTAATATTTTTAGTCGGGGAAAACGGTACGGGGAAATCCACTTTTCTTGAGGCCGTTGCGGTTAATTACGGCTTTAATCCGGAAGGCGGGTCAAGAAATTTTACCTTTTCCACCCGCGCCACTCATTCTGATCTCTATAAATATATAACCGTATGCAAGGGCATAAGCAGACCGAAGGACGGATTTTTCCTGCGCGCCGAAAGCCTTTACAACGTTGCCACCAATATAGACAAGCTTGACAGCGAGCCCTCGTTTGATTCAAAAATTATCGAAGGCTACGGCGGCAGGTCGCTGCACGACCAATCTCACGGCGAAAGCTTTTCGGCGATTATTCATAACCGTTTTTTCGGCAACGGCTTGTATATACTCGACGAACCGGAAGCGGCGCTTTCCCCTATACGGCAGCTTTCGCTGCTGTCAAAGATGAACGAGCTTGTAAAGGAAAAATCCCAATTTATTATCGCCACTCATTCACCGATAATAATGGCATATCCCGACGCGGATATTTATGTGCTTTCGGAAGAAGGGATAACGATCACCCCGTACAGAGAGACGGAGCATTATCGTATCACAAAGGAATTTCTCGATTCGCCGGAAAGAATGTTCAGGTATTTATTTTAAGGAGTATGTATATGGAACCGATAGTGATAAACAAAAGGAAAAACGAAAAATGGCAGTCGATGGAAGCGGTTAGAGCTTACTATAATTCCATGAGATTGGTTAAAATTTATAAAACGGCTTTTACGCTCGCGGATATTGTTCTCGCCGTCATTATAATTTATAAAATCGCCGCACACAGCAATTCTTACCTGACCCTCTGCCTGGCGCTTTTTGCGGCGTCCGCGATGTTTACCGTTTGGCTTAATGTCAAACCCGTTATCGACGGCAACCGTATGTATCTTGAATCGCTGCTTGCCAACGGCGAGGACCATGTTTCCGAAACGCATATTTATGAGGACAGAATCGAGTATTATTCGGAAGACGCGGAAAAATGCTCGTCTATATCGCTTGATAAGGTTTATAATGTATTTGAAACAAAAAATCTGTACGAGATACAGCTTATCGACGATGACGGAAATATGATAGGTCATATGCTGTTAAAATCGGGCTTTGTCAAGGGAAACCTCGACGACGTCAAAAGGTATATTTCCCCGGGTCAGAGAAGCCTGCCCAAAAAGTAAACCGTATAAGCCATAACCCATGCTGCGATAAATTGAATAACCGCGACGGAAAGCATAAATAAAACGCTTCCCGTCTCTTTTTTTATACAAGCAAGCGTTGCGGCGCAGGGAGTATAGAGCAGCATAAAAGTCATGAAGGATACCGCCGAAAGCGGGGTGAATAACGCGGAAACACCGCCTTCGGCGACCAAAATCAACGTTGACGCGGCGGCTTCCTTGGCGGCAAGCCCCGTTATAATTGCCGAAACGGCCTGCCAGGAACCGAAACCGAGCGGAGCAAACAGCGGAGCAAGTAATTTTCCCATATCGCCAAGCATGCTGTCACCGCTTTCGCAGGATGACAGAGTAAAGTTATATGACCGCAAAAACCATACGGTCGCCGAGGCGATAAGTATCACGGTAAACGCTCTTCTGATAAATTCCACGGACTTTTCCGTCATAAGACGAACCGTGTTTTTAAGAGAAGGCAAGCGGTAAGGCGGCAGCTCCATCACAAATACGGGAGGCCTTGTTTTTGAACGATATTTCATCAAAGCAGAGTAAACAGCGGCGAAAAGGATTCCGGAAAGATATATTATGCTTACGGCAAGCGCCGTATGTCCGGGAAAAAATATCATGCCAAGCAGCGAATAAACCGGGATTTTTGCCGGGCAGGACATAAAAGGCAGAAGCCGCATTACCGCGCGTCTTTCTTTTTCGGTACCGAGCATTCTGCATGCCATTACCGCAGGCACCGTACAGCCGAAACCTATAAGCAGAGGCACCGCCGCGCGTCCCGAAAGCCCAGAAGCCGAAAAGACTCTGTCGGCGATATACGCAATCCTTGCCATGTATCCGGTATCCTCAAGCAGCGACAGAAACAGGAAAAGAAGCGATATAACGGGCAGAAACGACATTACGGCTCCCACGCCCCCTATTATGCCTTCGGTTATTAGGCCTTTTAACAGTTCCGGGACATTTATTAAGGTGAGCAGATTATATATATATTCCGCGATAAAGTTTGTCATGCTTTGCATAAGGGTTGAAAGCCACGGACCGGCAAGTCCGAATATAAGGTAAAAGCCCAATACCATAAATACGGCGAATAACGGAATGGCGGTATATCTTCCCGTGAGGATTTGATCGATTTTTCCGCTTCTTCTGTCCGGAGACGGCGACCGGTATACTTTTTTTACGATATCTTCCGCTCTTTTTCTTATATATTCGGGAGTTGAATTTTCCGCCGGTATAGTCGGCCGTGACGCCGCAACCGCTGACGCAGCGGTTGCGACCGCGGTTTTCAATTCGTTTATACCTTCGCCCTTAAGCGCGGATACGGGGAGAACAGCTATACCGAGAAGAGAAGAAAGAAGGCGAAAATTAATATCCCCGCCGCGCTTTTTTACCTCGTCCATCAGGTTAATCGCCGCCACCGTGGGTTTTCCGATAGAAATTATTGATATTATAAAGCCAAGGCCAAGCTGTAGATTTGTGCCGTCGCATACTGCAATTATCACGTCGCTTTCGCCGTTTTTCAAATATTCGCAGGCGACCTTTTCATCTTCCGAGCAAGGCATAAGCGAATATGTACCGGGCAGATCGGTGAGATAAAAATTATCCGTCCCCTTGACCTTTCCCGTTTTCTTTTCGACTGTAACTCCGGGGAAGTTGCCGACATGCATATCCATCCCGGTCAGAGCGTTGAACAGCGAAGTTTTACCGCAATTGGGGCAGCCCGCAAGGCAAGCGGCTATTTGTTTTTGTACTTTCATTCCGGCCCGCCTTTCATCCGCCTTTTATTGTATTTTATTATATAAAAGTTAATATAATACCCGTTGTATTGACAATTAATATGCGGAGTGCTATTATAATGCCAGCTGAAAGCGCGGTGTCACCGAAAAATTGCAGGTTGTCCGAAATTACAAACATGGGTTTTACAGTACGATTAACCTATCGGTAATCCGCATTGAATCAAATAAAACCAATAACATAAAAGAATATATAACTGAAAGGAAGGCGCGGACCCATGCCCTCTATCATGTTTGTTTGTGTAAATATTACGGCTTGGGTGTTTTAATGAACGAAATTAATAAAAAAGCAAAAAAAACAATTAATATATCCGTCATACGCGGAAAAATTAAATCATTTAAGAATTGGTGCGACAAACATCCCGTTACATTTGTTGCCTGTCTTTCGTTGCTTATGGCATTGACAGTAGAGTCGCTTACCCGCCGTTCGTTGCTTGACGGTCTGGTTTTTATGATTTCAAGCCCGATATTTTTTCTCGCGAACGCTTTTATTTTATTTTTCTTGTATTCATTGTCATTGCTGCTGAAGAAAAGGTATTCTTTGATATTGCTGTTTACGATGATCTGGCTCGGACTCGCCGTGGCAAACTACATAACCACAGCGTACCGAATCACCCCTATTTCCTTGAACGATATTCTTATTTTACCTTCCGTGATATCAATAATAAATATTTATCTTTCATTAATTGAACTGATACTCATCGGCGCGGCAATTGCAACTGCGATAGCGGCGGTTGTTATTGTGATTGTCAGGCAGAAAAAACGCGAGGTGGCATTTTTTAAAACCGGATTAATATCGGCAATTTCCGCCGTTCTCACTGCGGTTTTACTCATCACTTCAATGAATTCAAGCGCTGTTGCTAAGGATTACTCGTTTATAGGCAACGGTTATGATAAATACGGCTTCGTATTTTCCTTCTGTCTTTCCACCATAGATCGGGGTATTAAAAAGCCCGACAATTATAGCGAGGATTACATGAAGACAATCATGAACGATATCAATGAAATAAAAACCAAGACGGTAAAACCGGATGTCAATATAATATTTCTTCAGCTTGAATCGTTCTTCGATGTCAATCGGTTGAAGAACGTCACTTTTTCCGAAAATCCGCTGCCTAATTTTACACGATTAATGGAAAACTACCCCTATGCCTTTCTTTCGGTACCGGTGCTCGGCGCGGGAACCGCGAATACGGAATTCGAAGTACTTACTCAGATGAATATCAGGTTTTTCGGCATAGGTGAAACTCCTTATAAATCCATAATGCAGGATACCACATGCGAAACCATTAATTATGATTTAAAGGAGCTTGGTTATGTTTGTCATGCCATACATAACCATCAGGGAACGTTTTATGACAGGAATGTAGTGTATTCCGATCTCGGCTTCGATACGTTCACCTCTCTTGAATATATGCAAAATGTAGAGTGTAATCCTCTCGGCTGGGCAAAGGACTATGTTCTCACCGATGAGATAATAAAAGCCCTTGATTCCACCAAGGAGCTTGATTTTGTTTTTGCCATTTCGGTACAGGGACACGGCAAATATCCCGATACGGTCGTTGATGAAAACCAGCCTATAAAAGTAATCTCAGGAATGGAAGAAAGTCATGAGGCCTTTGAGTATTTTGTAAACCAGTTGCATGAAATGGATGATTTTATAGGTCAGCTTACAGACGCGCTGTCGCAGTATGACGAAAAAGCTATACTTGTGTTATACGGAGATCATTTCCCCAGCTTTCAGATAACCGAAGAGGATATGACAAGCGGCGACGTGTTTCAAACCGAATATCTGATTTGGTCGAATTACGGGCTGAAAACAAAAGCCAAGGATATTCAAACATATCAGCTATCATCTAAAATAATGTCCGTTCTCGGCTATAACAACGGATTCCTTACTAAATATCATCAGAATAATTCGGAACGCGACGACTACCTTGACATGCTTTATTCCATACAGTATGATACTCTCTACGGCAATAAATATGTTTTTAACGGTGTAAATCCTTACGAACCCACCGAGCTTCAAATGGGTACATATAAAATAAAAATATCCAAGGTTGAGGTTATCGGAGACGCGGCGTTCATAACGGGCAGCGGCTTTACCGAATGGAGCAGGGTAAGGGTAAACGATACGGAAATCGAAACGATTTTTATAAACGGCAATACGCTTCTTATACTTGCGGAAAATCTTTCTCCCGATTATTCGGTAACGGTCGCCCAGATAACAAAAAACGAGACGATTCTGAGCGAAACGGAACCGTATAAGGGTTCAAGAGATTAACGAAAAGCATATTTGTTTTATATAACCTAAAGAGAACTTCACCGATATTTAAAGAGCTTTTTCGGACACCCGAGATAAAGCGGGCAGCTCCAAAGGGCAGGCTTTCGGTTAAACGGTTTAGCAGCTTTTATTACTGTTATGCCGTTTTTCTTCTTTTTGGTTTATTTATTACGGTGCTTCAGGTGTTCTTGGAAAAGACATTCCGTTTCTGTTGATGCAACGGGAAAGGTAAAAATAATTTGCAATACCCCTTGACTCTCCACTTAACTGTAATGATATTCTTATGTTGCGAGGGCGGAACAGACGTCGTTTAGCCCGACAAATTCAAAGAAAGGTTGTGATTTTATGTACAAGATCGGTGAGCTTTCTAAGCTGTGCCGCCTGCCTGTTAAAACGCTGCGCTATTACGACAGCGTCGGTCTGCTCGTTCCGGACAAGATCGACCGCTTCACGGGCTACCGCTATTATTCTGCGGCACAGCTTGCCGATTGCAACCGCATCGTCGCGTTGAAAGAACTCGGCTTTTCGCTTGACGAGATACGCCGCCATCTATCTGCCGATTCTGCTGACGGCGTTGTATCACTGCTTGACGCAAAAGCGGAGGAGCTGAAAAGCCTGCTTTTCACGACGGAGTCACAAATCAAACGGCTTGAAGCCGTTATTCAAATCATTACAGAGGGAGAAAAGAAAATGTTTGATATTATCATCAGAAGCGCGGATAGCCTCCGCGTTGCGTATGCAAGACAGATATTCAAAACCAAAACAGACGCGTTTTGTAAAATTAAAGAGATGCGAAACGGTCTTCCGAAGCATATAACCGGAGCTCGATCGCTGATTATTAACTACGAAACAGAGTACCGCGAGAGCGATTTTGACCTCGCCGTCTGCGTGGAGCTTAACGCAAGGCTGCCGCACGGGTGCGTTTACGAGGACAGAACCGTAACGATTCCCGGCGAAGCAGCGTCGCTTGTCTGCCGTGAGGAAGATATTGATGCGGCGTACCGTTCGATGTCAAAGCAGCTTGACGAACAGAACGCGCAGATTGTCGGCGCGTTTTACGAATTTTACCACGACGACGGAACGGTTGAGCTGAAAGTGCCTGTTTACTGCCCGTCCGCCGCGGATTCGCTGAAGGACGATAATTCCGAGCTGTCGTTTGTCAATGACGAGGAAGCGCTCGGCAAATGGAAGCTGCTCGACATCGTGCCGAGCGAGGAGCAGTTCCTTTACGGGCACGAAAAATGTAAACACAGCGGTTGGCTCGATGAGCTGTATTTCCTCGAAAACGGCGAAAAATACTGGGCGCTCGGCGGCTGGACAAAGGGCTTTCTGATCACCGAGAGCAGGCACAGATTCAACAAC
>JAQVQF010000097.1 GCA_028701715.1 Eubacteriales bacterium
GGGGCGAAAAGCTTTTTTCGGGAAATTTGTCCGACCTGCCGTTTGACGACGCGGAAATCGGCGCCGATGCGGAAAATCGCTACGGGGAAAAGCTCTGCCCGCAGAGATATGCCGCCGTTAAGCAAACCATACTTGCCGGAATCTTCAACGCATCTTCCCAGAAAGCCGTTGAAGCCGAAGCCGAAACCGATAAAGCCGAAATCAAACAAACCGTTATAATTCCGCCGGATTATAAACGCTATCTGAAGCATAAAAACGCCGACAAAATTGTCGTTTATAAAGAGCAATAAACGCGTTTATTATATCACGGCGATTTACTTATTGCAATAGAAAAATGTAAACCGCAGGCTGCGGCGCATTAATGCATTTGA
Organism: Eubacteriales bacterium; assembly: GCA_028701715.1. Taxonomy (GTDB): domain Bacteria; phylum Bacillota; class Clostridia; order Oscillospirales; family CAG-382; genus UBA1206. The sequence goes on from JAQVQF010000097.1 coordinate 372, forward strand.
CAATTGAAATGTATTGCGGCAACCATCTTTTTTTGTTATAATACATATGAAAATTTATAAACGGAGCTTCGAAATGTCCGAAAAAACAAGCAAAAAAATAAAAAAGCCGCTGCTTCGCATGCTTGACAAAGCCGTAAAGGACGATCCCGTCATTTTCGCTTTTTTAGGTATCTATACAATCGCCGCCGTATGCGTGCCCGTTTTTACCGTCGCCCTGCCGAAGGTTATCGTAGGCTATCTTACGGGAAATGCGCCCACAGCCGGGGGTATTGTATATATATCGATGATCTTTTTTGCCGCGGGAGCTTTGGTATATTTTTTGAAACGCTTTATCGGCGACTTTACATATCCTCGCATAACCGCGCTGCGGATCGATTTCATACGCTCGCTGGCGGTTAAGCTGGTAAGCATAGATTATAAATATATGGAATCGGCCTCGTTTTACGAGGAACGCGAGATGGCCTTCAATTCCGCCAACGGCAACGATAACGGCGTGGAGGGCATATACCACAAGCTGTTCGAGCTGCCGCAGCTTTGCCTGATAGTTCTTGCGCTTTCGGTTTTTATAGGATTAAAGAGCGTGGTGATTCTCCTTGCCATAGCGCTGCATATAGCGGCTGCGTCCTTTATTGCGGTCAGGGTGCAGAAGTTTACATATTCCAAAAAGGAATTGCTTGCGAGAGGCGAAAGGCGCGTCGGCTATTACGCCAAAACGGCTAAGGATTTTTCCTACGGCAAGGATATACGCCTGTACGATTTGAAGTACCGTATCACCGAAAATCTTAAAAAAGAAATAGAATGCTACATAAACACATACAGGATAATCAGAAACAGAGAATACGCTCTCGGCTTTATCTCGCTGCTGACGCTTGTCATATCCGATGCCGTCATCTACGGCACGCTGACATATCTGACCGTTTCCGGGATGTCCATTGCGGACTATACGATGTATCTTGCCGCTGTTTTTTCCTTGAACAGCCAGACCTCCGAGCTTTCCGGCAATATTACCTTTGTTATGAACGAATATATGTATGTCCGCGATTTATATAGGTTCTTTGACGAGGACCTGGGTTCGGAGGACGGTACGGCAGAGGAAAAGCCGCTTGCTATTGATGATAAAGCTCCGACGGATATCGAATTTGACAATGTGACCTTCAAATATCCCGGCGCGGATAAAAACGTTTTCGAAAACTTTTCGCTTAAAATACCCGCCGGGCAGAAGCTGGCGCTTGTGGGTATAAACGGCGCCGGAAAAACTACTTTTGTCAAGCTGCTGACGGGGCTTTTCAAAGCCGATTCGGGCAGGATACTCATTAACGGAAGGAATATAAACGAATACGACAAAAAGCACCTTTACGGAATGTTTGCGGTGGTGTTCCAGGACGTAAATATACTGGCCTTCACCGTCGCCCAGAATATCGCCTGCGCGCTCGACGGTATAGACGGCGAAAAAGTCGATTATGTGCTTAAGCAGGTGGGGTTGTATGATAAAATCAACGCGCTCGAAAAGGGCAAGGATACCATGATGCTTAAAATAATCGAACAAGACGGGCTTATGCTTTCGGGCGGCGAAAGCCAGAAGCTGGCGATAGCCAGAGCGTTGTATAAAGGCGGAAATTGCGTCATTATGGACGAACCGACCTCCGCGCTCGACGCTCTCGCGGAAGCCGAGATATATTCGGAATTCGACGCTCTCACCGACGGCAGAACGGCGATATATATATCGCATCGCCTTGCTTCCACAAAATTCTGCGACGTGATAGCGCTTATCGACGGCAGCGGGCTTTGCGAATACGGCAGCCATGAGGAGCTTATGGCGAAGCGAGGCGTTTATTATGATATGTTTGTTACTCAGGGTAAATATTATCAGGACGGAGGCGATGCGGCGTGAGCAATGTAAAAAAAGCCGCCCTTGTCTTTTCCATGGTACGGAAAATAAACCCCGCGTATTTCTTTTTGCTTATAATTAATTCGCTCGTATTTTCGGGACAGATAATGACGAATATCGTGTTTCCGAAATTTCTTATCGACGAGCTGACGGGGGGCAGAAGCACCCAAAGGCTTATAATGTGGGTGGCGGCGATTGTGCTGTCGAATCTGATTTTCGCCTTTTTGAAAAAGACTCTGCGGCGAACGGTGGATATAATGGAAAGAAGGATCGCCTGGGGCATAGAGCGGTTGTTCGCCGAAAAAATCATGTCCGTGGAATACCGCAATCTGGAGGATCCGCACTATCTGGATCTAAAGGAGCGCGCCTCCTTTGCCATGAGCAATCAGGGCGTGGTCTATAACCTTATCGCCAATACTATAGCGTTCCTCAACGAAATTTTCACCATCACGGGGCTGGTCGCCATAATGCTGCGGCTGTCGTGGATACTGGTGGTGACGCTCACGGCGACCATTGGGCTTTTGGTGCTGATACAGGCGGGCTTTTCCAAGTACCAGCAGAAATTCTATGCGGAGCTTATGCCCGTCAACCGAAAATACGGCTATTATATCAATCTAACCTTCGACAAGCTTATACAAAAGGAAACACGCTTGTATTCCATGCAGGAAATGCTCGGAAACACCGTTGCGACCTACAATAAGGAAATAAATAAATGGTTCGGACGTTTTTACCGCAGGATGGGGCTTACCATGGGTTTGTTTCAGGTCGTGACCGTCCTGCAAACCATGCTCGCGTACGGCTTCGTGGGTACGCGGACGCTTGACGGCGGCATAGGTATCGGCGATCTGACAATGTATGTGTCCTCCGCCGTAAGCTTTTCCTCGGCGGTGCTGACAATGGGTATGTCTGTGGTGATGGTGTTCCAGATGCTGGGCTTTCTCACGCCTTTGGCGGAGCTTATGTCCGTGCCGGACGAGGAAAAGCTCACCGGAACGGCGCGGTTGGAAAAAGTGCGTTCGATTGCGTTTGAAAACGTAACCTTCACATATCCCAAAACCGATAAAAAAGTGCTCGACAATGTTTCGTTCGGCATAAGAGAGGGAGAAAAAATAAGCATAGTCGGCTTGAACGGAGCGGGTAAGTCCACCGTTGTCAAGCTTATATGCCGCCTGTATCATCCCGATTCGGGAACGATATACATAAACGGTACGGATATATTCGAATACGACCGTGAAACCTATCTCCGCGCCATTGCGGCGGTGTTTCAGGATTACCGGCTTTTCAATTTTTCGATATGCGAAAATATATCCTGCAAATCCGCGGACGAAAGCAGGGACAAAGCGGAAGAGCTGCTTACGAAGGTGGGCATGACCGATAAGGTAAGCGGCCTTAAAAACGGCATTGATTCCTTGTTCGGTAAGGAATACGACACGGAAGGCGTGGAATTTTCCGGCGGTCAGGCGCAAAAGATTGCCATCGCGAGAGCGCTTTACAAGGACGCTTCGCTGGTGATACTCGACGAGCCGACCTCCGCTCTCGACCCGATGGCGGAAGCGGAAATATACGAAAACTTCAACGGTCTGGTGGGCGACAAAACCGCGCTTTATATTTCGCACCGGATGTCGTCGAGCGTGTTCTGCGACCGTATTTTGGTGATTTCAAACGGAAAAATCGAATCTTTCGGCACTCACAGGGAGCTTATGAAGAATGAAAACAGCACATATTACAGACTGTTTTCATCACAGGCGAAAAATTACAGACACGCGACATAAACAAAACAATATTAACAAATCTGTTTATTTGCCATGGCAGGCGAAAGTAACGGATTGAAGGAAAAAACGGCTTGGAGCACGCTTCCAAACGCTCGAGCCGGCATATTTTTCTCTATGCGCTTTAACGCTGTCCTTATGCGGGACGGCAACATATTTTACAAGTCGAAACCGTTATAAATCCCGCGTTTCGGCGGAAAGACGCTGTCATATAAATGAAACTGCTGTTGTCCTATCTTAAACCCTACCGCAAGCGGATTATTGTCGCCGGGCTTATTGACATGCTTTCGGTATTTTGCGCTCTTTTTATGCCCTATATCATGTCGGGCATAGTCAACAGAGGCATTGCCGAAGCCGATATGAATTATATATGGCTGATGTGCGGCATAATGTTAGGCCTTGCCGCAATATCCCTCGGCTGTCTGCTCGTCACCGTAAGGCTTAACACCGCCATTTCCGCCGATTTTCTGAGCGATATGCAAAAGGCGATTTTCCGCAAGATAAATTCGTTTACCTACGATGAATTTTCCTCAATAGGCACCGCCAGCCTGCTCACCCGCCAGACACAGGACCTTTTCTCCCTCGAAATGGTGGCATATAACGTGATGCATATGCTTATTTACGTGGTTGTCATGTGTGTCGGCGGCGGTATTCTCGCTTTTATGACCGACTGGATAATGGCGCTTATCACCCTTGCCGTATGCCCGCTGGTGCTTTTTGCGGTGTGGCTTATCACCCGCGGATTGTTCGGAATGTTTCAAAACAGCGCCAAATATATCGATATTCAGAATAAAGTAGTGCGCGAAAGACTGTCCGGTTTACGCGTGATACGCGCCTTTAACCGCGAAAATTCGGAACACAAGCGCGTTTCCGAAGCCACCGTCACCATGGCGGAATTTATCATCCGCGCCAATGTCAGAAGCGGATATATAACCCCCGTGACCACTTTTATTCTTGATATAACCGCCGTTGCGCTGCTCGGAATAGGCGCTTCGCGTATTTCCGCCTCCTCCGTTATCAGTGCGGGAGGAATTATCGCCAACATCCAGTATATTTCATTGATAATGGGCGGAATAATAATGCTTTCGTGGGCTTTCGCCTGGCTGCCGCACATAAGGGTTTCGCTGGGCAGAATAACAGAAATTCTCGCAATGAAAGGCGCCGATATAACCGAAGCCGATATACAGGACTTAACGCAAAGCGAAATTGACGGAATTGTGTCGGAAGGCGCCGTATCCGTTGACAATCTGACCTTCCGTTACGGGCTTTCCGGTGTTCCTGCTCTTGAAAGCATAAATTTCAGGGCATCCGACGGAGAAACCGTGGGAATTATCGGCGGCACCGGAGCGGGGAAGTCCACTCTTGTCAAGCTGCTGCTTGCATTTTATACCGATTATGAGGGCAATATTAAGCTCGGCGGAAGGGATTATAAGAGCCTTGGCACCGCGGCTGTCAGAAAAAACATTTCGGTTGCGCTTCAGAAATCCATGGTCTTTGAGGGTACGGCGGAGGAAAACATAAGAATGGGTTATCCTCAAGCGTCAGAAACGGAAATTAAAGAGGCCGCTCGCGCGGCGCAGATAGCCGATTTTTTTGAATCCCAGCCGGAAGGCTATAACTGCCGCCTCGCTCAGTCGGGAGCGAACATTTCCGGCGGTCAGAAGCAGAGGATAAACATCGCCCGCACACTGATAAAGCCGGCGCCGGTTTATATTTTCGACGACACCTTCTCGGCTCTCGATTATCTTACCGAATCCAAGCTCCGCAGAGCGCTCGGCGAAAGGCTTAAGGGCAAAACCAAAATCGTCATCACGCAGCGAGCCGCCACCGCCATGCACTGCGACCGCATTTACGTGATGGACAACGGACGTATCGTCGGCGAGGGTACTCACGCGCGGCTGCTGGAAAGCTGCGTTGTTTACCGTGAAATATATGATTCCCAGATCAAGCGCACCTTTGCGGCAAGGGAGGTGTCCTTATGAGAAGGGAAAAAAGCAAGAATACGGGTCTTTCCGTAAAAGAGGTAACGCAAAAAATACTGCGCGACCTTTCCCACATAAAGGGCTGGCTGATATTGGGGGTTGCCCTGAGCTTATTTTCGGTGCTGCTTTCGCTTGTGGGTCCTTATATGCTCGGAAAGCTCACCGATGAAATATATGACGCCTGGTATAACAAAACCGCCGTCAACGCTTCGCACTTTTTAACCGCGGCGCTTATTCTTGCGGGCATATACGCCGCCGTGGCGGTCGGCTCGGCTGTCAGGATGAAGCTGATGAACAATGTGATTTCACGTCGCTTCACCTGCGATATACGCGTGCGGATAAGCGAAAAAATTAAAAAGCTGCCCATAAGCTACGCGGACAACACCCCCAACGGGGAAATAATATCCCGTATGACGGATGATGTCTCCGTGCTCGGCAACACCGTCCACACGGTTATAGACACGCTTATAAACGGCGTGCTGAAGCTTTTATGCATCGCGGTTATAGTATTTATACTCAATCCCCTGCTTGCCGCCATTATCATAGTTTTCGTACCGTTTTCCGTGGTGCTGGCGGCAAAGGTGGCAAGCAGGAGCGAAGCGCATTTTACCCGCGCGCGTGAGACGAACGGAAAAATATCGGCTCATGTGGAGGAAAACTGCACGGGCTTTGACACCGTTAAGGCTTTCGGACTCGCGGAAAGGCAAAACGCAAAGCAGGCGGCTTTAAGCGACGAGTATAAGTCAAAAAGCCGGCGCGGCAATTATCTTTCCGGAATGGTTCAGCCCATAATCGCGTTTGTGGACAATGTAGCGTATATCGCCATCTGCCTGATAGGCGGATATTTCGCCGCCTCGGGTAAAATGAATGTCGGCATAATAGTCGCTTTTATTCTGTACGCCAAAAATTTCGCCATGCCGCTTGAGGCGATCGCCTACGGCTTCGGCGCAATGCAGAATACCGTAGCCTCCGCGAGGCGTGTTTATAAAATTCTCGACGAAGAAGAAATGACCGAAACGGAAACCGAACATATCGAAAACATAAGAGGCGACGTATCCTTTGAAAACGTCGATTTTTCTTATAATAAGGATATCCCTCTTATACGGAATTTTACGGCAAACATAAAATCCGGTCAGAAGATCGCCATAGTCGGACCCACGGGCGCGGGCAAAACCACGCTTGTAAACCTGCTTATGCGCTTTTACGAACCGGATTCGGGCTGTATAAAAATAGACGGCGTTGATATAACCGGGGTAAAAAGGGAAGAGGTCAGAGAGCAGTTCGCGATGGTGCTTCAGGATACCTGGCTGTTTTCGGGCACTGTGTTCGAAAATATCGCGTACGGCAGTCTGAACGCCACGCCCGAGGAAGTTCACCGAGCCGCCGAATGCGCGCATATAGACCATTTTATAGAAACGCTTGAAAATGGGTATCAGACGATGATAAATGAGGAATCCTCCAATATTTCAAGCGGACAGAAGCAGCTTTTGACAATAGCGAGAGCTTATCTTTCCGGCAGAAAAATGCTCATCCTCGACGAAGCGACTTCAAATGTCGACACGCGTACAGAGATACTTATCCAGCAGTCCATGGATGAGCTGATGAGGGAACGCACCTCCTTTGTTATAGCCCACCGCCTTTCCACGATAGTCAACGCCGATATGATACTCGTCATAAACGACGGCAGGATTGTCGAACAGGGCACTCACGCGGAGCTTCTTGCCAAAGGCGGCTTTTACAGCGAAATATATTACAGCCAGTACGATTCGGAAAATGCAGTGCTTTAAAATTTAAAATTTATAGCAGATTGTAAAATAATGTTGCGCTTTTAAGCAAACATCACAACAAGAAATAATGAATTTATTAATGAGAGCAAATCCGTTGTTAAGGTATAGTATATATTCAGCCATCAGTTCTTCTTCAATGTCGGGGTGGTATTAAAATGGAAAACAGTAAAAATGTAAAATTAATGGTTAGTATGATTTACGATCTTATTATCTGCATATCTATTGCAATAATTATGACTGTATTACTAATTTTACTCCTTGTTGCTTCTGATCCGCCGAATATTTATATCAAAATTATAGGGGTTATGATAAGCGGAATAGGTATAGTAATAGGACTTATGGGTGCCATAGGTAACTATCAAACAGCTATACTTGACGAGAGTGGAATAACTTTTAATTTAGCGATGAAAAAAAACGTTAAAATTAATTGGGAAGATATTGTGAAAGCGGATATACAAAATTTGGATACACTGTATTCTAACATTAAAGTATATCAAATAAAATGGATTATTTTATATACTGCTTTTGATCAAGTTGCCAAGAATGGTGGTGGGAACAGTACCAAACCACCCTATCAAAT
>JAQVQF010000098.1 GCA_028701715.1 Eubacteriales bacterium
GTTCTAACCGTACCGTCGTCGTTTAAGAAATCAATATAAAGCCCAACGGTTTTGGGAACGGGGAACATACAGGTATAGGAAAGACCGTAATAGCAGTCCTTTGTAAAATCGTAGGAAACCTTAAGGGATATTTTCTGCCCGACCACAGTGTATGTGCGTACAACGTCGCAGTAGGTAACTTCTGCATCGCCCCAGTGAAGCTTTGTTTTTTCGACAATTACAAGATTGCCTACTGAATGTTCTGCACCCACCTTGTCAAATATAAGCTCCTTGCCTGTTATACCGTCGTAGAACTTCATTTCCACAAGATTTTCATTACCGTGATTGCCGCCCGACCAGACGCAGCCTCCGCTGTAGCTTGAAGCGCGGTAGACATATTCCCAGTCGGTGCCGCCTCCGGCAAGGCTTACGCCGCCCACGGTGAGCGTGCCTATATTCCATGTGCCCCAGCCTTTTTTATCGAAGGTCAGTGTCATGTTCTTGCCGTTTGCCGCGGTGCAGGACATTGTATAAAGAGCCGAGGATGAGTATTTAATTTTCATGTCCCAGGTTTCGGGGGTTTCGGTATAATCCGCGTAAAGGTCGATTTTACCGGCGGCCTGTAGCTTTACGGCGATATAATCGGTGACGCAAAACACACCGTTTTTGTTAATGTCTCCGGATACCGTTTCGCCTTCGGGAACCGCGCCGTTCAATATTGCGCTCTTCACGACATCAGCGTCGCTTTCGGTCACTCCGGCTTTGCCGTCGGTGTCGCCCGCTATTATGACAGTATATGTATTTTCCGCCTGTCCGCCGGTAAACTGCGCGATCTTACAGCCGCCGTAAACATTACCCGATGTAATCTCCGTGCCGTCCGCATCAAGAATCACAACGCCGGCGATTGTATTGAGGTTTTCAAGTAAGGTTGCGGGTGTGTCGTCGGGTTTTACTCCGTAAACATATCCGTTATCAATATAAAATCTGCTGCCCTCGCGGAATGCGACGGGATAATCGTCTGTATTCAGATCTTCCGTTTTATCTATAAGCTCCGTCACCTCTGACACCTCCTCCGATTCTTCCTCGTATTCGCTCTCTTCGGATATTTCCGAAGCTTCCTTCTGCACTGCAACGGAGTTATATATCTCAAATTCGCTGCAGAAAACGAAAGTTCCGGAACTCGGGTTGCCTATCACCGCCTTGACGTATCTTGCCGAAACCGGTTCTTTCAGCTTGAGATGATAAAACGCTATGTTGTTTCCGCTTTCGGCCCTGCCTTTACCTATTGAGGTAAAGGTCGTGTTGTCGTCAGATATAAAAAACTCAAGAGATACGGGAGCGTCTATACCGCTGGTGGCGTAATTTATAAACTGCATCCGAAATTCGATAAGTCCTTCGGTCTGCATTCCAAGGTCTATTGTCGCAAAAAACGGAGTTCCGTTCGGTACATAAAAACCGTGCCAGCAGGTACCGTAGATATTGTCGGTATGAAGAATTCCGTCGGTAAGCTCATTACCGTCCACCTCTTGATAACCCATCGTCGGGGAATCGGTGGTATACGCTTCGGAAGCTTCATATGTCTTGTTTAAAGCGATATTGTCCTTGCGTTCATAAACCGTGACAAGCTCCGCGGAAACGGAAAAAGCCGCAGAAAGGACAAACAATGTCGCCGCCGCGGTAATCAAAGAGATAATCGAAAGCTTTTTCATTTTATATGTACCTCTTTCCAAAGAATTTATTTTATGTAGCAGGCATGCGCCTGCGTTATTCAATCAATAATATCGCTCAATATGTCACTGACAACGTCGGTTACGTCATCGCCGATGGTTGCATTATCGAAATCGCTTTCGTCACTTAAAATATCGCTGATTTCGTTGCTAATAACGCTGGTTTCATCTGTCGTAACCTCACTGGTATACGAAGCAACATATGAACTGACATTGTTTTTATCTCCGTCCGTGCAGGCGACGAAGCAGACGCAAGAGGTAAGCACCGACAGAGCAAGCAGTACAAATACTGTTTTTTTAAGCATAAACAGGTCATCCTTTCGCAAAGAAGCCTAACACTTGTTTTTGGTTTAGCTTCTCATTATATATTGGTTTGCTATTCACGCTTATGTTTAGCATTATAACATAAATTATACCCGTTGACAAGAATATTTCGATTTTAATATTGACATTTTTCAGTATTCTGTTAAAATGTTTCCAATGTGCACCGTTGAATACGGAGGCTCAAATATTTATTCGGAAGCTGGTTTGAAAAATTAATTTTCAAATGAAATTTTGTGCTTTGCGCGCTGAAAATATATGCTTCACGAAGGAAGGAACGGATTAATATATGATAGTCAGAACACCGCCCATGGGCTGGAACTCCTGGAACACTTTCGGAGGAAACATCAACGAAGAGCTTATTAAAACCACCGCGGACGCCATGGTGAATACGGGTCTGCTGGAAGCGGGATATAATTACCTCGTCATAGACGACTGCTGGGCTGAGCTGAAGCGCGACGAAAACCACCGCCTTGTGCCGGGCCATGAAAAGTTCCCCAACGGGATGAAAGCCGTCGCCGACTATGTGCATTCCAAAGGGCTGAAATTCGGCATGTATTCCTGCTCCGGCACGCTTACCTGCGCGGGTTATCCCTCCTCTTATGAATATGAATTCATCGACGCCAAAACCTTTGCGGAATGGGAGGTCGATTATTTAAAATATGATTATTGTTTCAAGCCCGAGCACGAGGAAGGCAATCTCCTTTACAAGAGAATGGGAATGGCGCTTGCCAACTGCGGACGCGACATACTTTTTTCCGCCTGCAGCTGGGGCAACGACGAAACTCATAAATGGATAAAGACCACCGGCGCTCATATGTGGCGTTCCACCGGCGACATCACCGATAACTGGAATTCCATAAAATCGCTTTATGAAAAGCAGATAGAGCTTCAGGCCTCCAACGGCAAGGGCTGCTTCAACGACATGGACATGCTCGTGGTCGGTATGGGCGGCAAGGGCAACGTAGGCTTCGGCGGCTGTACGCTGGAGGAATACCGCACTCACTTTTCGATATGGGCTTTCCTTAATTCCCCGCTCATCATAGGCTGTGATATCAGAAACATGAAGCAGGATATTAAGGACATATTCACAAAAAAGGAAATTATCGCCATCAACCAGGACCCCGCGCAGCGTCAGCCCTTCTTGGCAAGCAACCAGTACGGCAACACCGTGTGGTGCAAGCAGCTTGAAGGCGGCGACCTTGCGATAGGTATGTTCAATATGACCGACAGCAATCAGATTCCCTTCTTTATCTTCTCGGATATCGGTCTTGACCGCTCCTGCGGCGTCAAGCTTGACATAACCGACCTGTGGACGGGCGAACATCTCGGCTTGTTCAGAGATCAGTACCGCGCCCGCCTTATAGGACCTCACGAATGCATAATGCTGCGTTGCAAAATCGTGAATGAATGATATTACCTGCGTTAAATGCGGCGCGCCGCTGACATGCGACGACATGGGCGCCCATAAAAAGCTGATTAACCGCGGCGCGAAGGAATTCATGTGTATACCCTGCCTTGCGGTATATTTTCAGGTGAGCGAGGAGCTTGTCAGACAAAAGGTGGAAGAATTCAAAAAAGCGGGCTGTATGCTGTTTACCGAATAAATCACCGGTTATATCGGTTCCCGCGCCGTATGACGCGGGAACTTTGCATATAAATATAATATAAACGTAAAGCGCTGAATAATATAACCGTATGAAAGGAAGACTGCAGTGAATAAAAAATATGATTTGGACGAAGGCATAATCGCAGTGTCGAAGCAGCTTGCGGAACGCAACAGTAAGCCCTTCCATTCGTTAAACCGCTCGGGGATGAAAACACAGGTAGAGGATTTGCTGCGGCTTCTCAGGAGTGCCATGTATCCGCGTATATTCGGAGAAAGCTGTGCGGATGACAGATTGCTAAGGGAAAACATACAAATATCGCTGCGCCGTTCTGCGCTTTTGCTCTACGGAATGCTTGGCGATATGGAAAATGAGGAAACGAATTATACCGAGGAGCTTGTTTATAACTTTATAACAGGTCTTGACGAAATATGCGAATATCTTGAAACCGACGTACAGGCGGCGTATGAAGGAGATCCCGCGGCGGGCTCCGAGACGGAAATAATGCTGGCATATCCCGCGTTCGAAGCGATAAGCATATATCGTATAGCTCATAAGCTGTATCGGCTTGGCATTAAAATAATACCGCGCATGATGACCGAATACGCGCATCAGATGACCGGTATAGATATCCACCCCGGAGCGGATATCGATAAATATTTCTTCATCGACCACGGCACGGGAGTCGTTATCGGCGAAACCTGCACCATAAAGGACCATGTAAAGCTGTATCAGGGTGTCACTCTCGGCGCAAGAAGCTTTCAGCTCGATGACAGAGGAAATCCGGTCAAGGGTATAAAGCGTCATCCCGACATAGGCAGCCATGTTATCATATATGCGGGCGCGACAATTCTCGGCGGCGGCACGGCGGTGGGCGACAACAGTATCATAGGCAGCAATGTCTGGTTGACCCATTCGGTTCCGGCGGGCAGCAAAATATATTATACACCCAACGGCTCGGATATCACCGTCTGTTGAAATATCAAAATATTGTAAATATTTACATTTATATCTAATGCGCTTTATTTTTACACAGTATGATATATAATAATTTATTACAATTTATATATAAGCGGGGTTTATTATGATAGGACAAAAGTTAAGAGCGTTTATGTACGGCAGATACGGAATGGACCAATTGAATATGGCGCTGCTTATATTATGCTCGTTGCTGATATTGGTCAACTTTTTTGTAAATTCGTACATTTTGTCTTTAATCGCAACCTTAATCGTAATCTGGGAAACTTTCAGAGCATTATCCAAAAAGCATTATGCGCGGCAAAAGGAAAACACGGTTTTTTTGAAATTCTGGGCGCCGACGGAAAAATGGATTCGCACCCGTTACACCAGATTTAAAGAAAGAAATGTATATAAATACCGCACCTGCCCAAATTGCAAAGCAACCCTAAGGCTTCCTGCCAAAAAGGGCAGGCATACAACCAAATGTCCCAAATGCGCAACGGAATTTTCCGTTAGAATATAGGCTTGATTTACCCTGACAATTTATAAAACAGCAATAAAAAACACCCGCCGGGGTGTTTTTTATTTAAGCATATATTATATTGATCTATGTTTTATTCGCTGAGGTCAATACTCTTTCCTTCGTCGGCGGATGCCGCATATTCGGCGGCTTCAAGGCTTTCGGCTACTTCCTTTGAATTAACGGCGATATAGTTGTCAAGTCTCAAATCGCTGAAATCGTAGTAGTTATACCAGCCCTTTACTTCCATATTGTCAAGCTTGGAGGAAATAACATAGCTCTTGGTGTATTGGAAGAGAGCGGTCGCCGGACAAAGTTCCGCAAATTTTGCTTCCGCCTGATGTAAAAGCGCCACTCTTTCGGATCTGTTGCTGACATAAACGATAGAGCCTATAAGACTGTCGTATTCCTCGCTCTGAAGTCCCGTGTAATGAGGGGTGAAGGTAGCGGATTCAAGGGAAGTGGATACATAATTTCCGCTGTAATAAGTGGCAAACGGAGCAAGGTAAGCGAACGCGTCGACGGAATTTATGACATAATCTATACCGAATACATCCCATTCGCCCGCGGAAAGCGCGTCTTGATAATTTTCCGCATAAATGCCCGTTAGCTCAACGGTAAAACCAAGCTCTGTCCATACCTGCTTTGCATATTTGGCGATCTCTTCATACGGATTATAATTGGTAACCATATTTCTGACGCTGTAATGCTTTTCGAGAGAAGAATATACAACGGATGTCCAGGGAATTAGATAATAAAGCTTTATTGTTCCGCCGGATACTCCCGCCTGCTGCAGCAGAGATTTGGCCTTGGTAACGTCGGCGGTGGTCGAATAAATATCGGTGCCGGCTTTTCTGAAATCACTGCCCTGCTTTACGTCGAACACGCCTGTAGGAACAAAGCCGGTGGCGGCGATCATACCCGTACCCATTATATTTACGATTTCCGTTCTGTCGAGAGCACAGGAAAGCGCTTGTCTGGTTTTGGCGTCAGAGGTTATTTCATGAGCTGTGTTAAAATAGTAAGTATAAGTGGAAAGAAGATTATTGGTGCTTATTTGACTCTTTAAGCTTTCGTAAATTGTCGGGGTAAAAGCTCCGAGATAATAGCAATTTCCGGCAAGATATTTATTGTACTGGAAGGTGTATTCGTCGATAGGTTCGGATACGTTGCCGATGATGGTGGTTTCCTGATAAATACAGGTAAGACGGTAGGGTACCACGCTTTTATCGAGATAATCGTCCTCCGGATCCCTGTAATAGAAGGCGTTTCTTTCAAGAACGAGCTTTGTGCCTTCCTCGTAACCCTGAACTTTATATGATCCGTTGCATACCATTATGGCAGCATTTTTGTCCCAGTCCTGGTCTCTGTTATATTTTTTATCGGGATCGTTTTTTGGATTGTTCTTAATGGCTGTTTCGACAATATTTTCACGCAGAGGCACAAGGGCAATGCAGGAAACGGCTTCCGCAAACAGATTAATATCGTAATCGTATTCAAAAGTGATGCAGAGCAGTGTTTCGCTTTCGGCGACAAGTCCGACATCGTCGCTGGTCATGACGCCGGATTTATAATTCATGGCGTTCTTTATGGGATAAAGAAGGGAAGCATACGGAGATTGCATTTCGGGAGAAAGGATACGCTTCCAGGCATAAACAAAGTCCTGTGCGGTAACCTGTATTCCGTCGCTCCATGCCGTTTCCTTAAGGACAAAATACATTTTATATAATTCGTCGCGTTTATCATAATAACTGTACCACTTTTCCGCGAGAGCGCCTTCAACCTTGCCTTTTTCGTTTATAGAAGTAAGAGGCTGATATATAAGGCTGAAAATCATGGCGGTGTCGGCGGAAAGCTGAACCGCCGCAGGGTCGAGACTTTGCGGGAAGGTTGTAATGAACATACTGATGTTAGCGCCTTTGTCATTGTCGCCCTGAAGAGTGGTACATCCTGAAAACAAAGGGATGCACATACACATGAGCAGTAACAGCGCAACAATTTTTTTCATATGGGATACCAATGCCTTTCCGGCTCACATGTGTGCTTCTTGCGTTTTCGTATCCGCTGCGTGAGCCGGCAGCATACACGGACGACCGACATATAGCTGTCAGCCGTAATATAGCAGGTGAGCATAATATTTCATTTGCATTATATCACTGTAAATCCAAAATATCAATTATAAATAATCATAGTATTTCACATTTGTGAATTTGCTAAAAAAATAAAGTTTATTATTGTGCATTTTCGCTAAAGAAAATTTATTGAGAGAAGTCGTATATAAAATGGTTGTTCACAATTATTACAAATTAATCAATTCCACCTTGTTTCGTCGCAAATATATTGATGGATGTTAAAAACATCCGACGATATACTCGCTATAAAAGAAGCGTTGGAACCGGCAAGCAGATAGTCTGTAAGAACTATAAGCACATAAGGTCTGTCATTGTAGAACACAATGGCGGCGTCGTTGGAAGCCTTTATATCCATGCCGTACTTGTGGGCGACAACATACAGGCTTTCTCCGCTTTCGTCCTTGGGAAGACCTTTTTTTATAAATACATTTTCGTTGGCGTCTTTAAGCAGGTCAACATACCAGGTAAAAAGCTCGCTGTCTTTCGAGCGGTTGTAAATTTCGCAGAACATCCTTCCCACTCCGCCGGCATTAAGCACGGTGTTTGAACCGCTGATAAACGGCGCCTTATAATCACTGTAAGCCTTATAGTGAAAATCCATCAGAGACAGAACCCCGCCGGAACTTCCCGATGTGTTATACAGCATTTTAAAGGCGGTGTTGTCGGAATAATATACTATATATTCGATAATTTCCTTCAAGGTGAGTTCGGTACCGTCGGGCATTTTCTGAACCTCTCCGGTGCCGCCGAAAAGATGATAGCTCTTCCTGTAGGTATGAATATCGTCCAGGGAAAGCTCGCCTTTTTCTATCATATCGAATATATAAAGAAGATACGGTGCCTTGATAAGACTCGCCGCTCCGAAAAGTCTGGTATCGTTATATGAAATCGTAAATCCCGTCGTCAGGTCGCAGTAATACATCGAACAGGCGAAGGACGCGTTGTTCAGCCTGTTTTCAAGTACGCTCAGAAGCTCCTGCGGTATGGATTCCGGCAGTTCGACGCCGCCGACGGAGGAGGCGGGATAGGCAACCGTGTAGGGGGAAGCTAAAGCGTTTTCCTCCTCATACGGGGTTATGTCATCCGGCAGGTCGTAGCTGTCGGATATTTCGGCGCTTTG
>JAQVQF010000099.1 GCA_028701715.1 Eubacteriales bacterium
GAAGAAGAAGAAGGCGAAGAATCGTCCAAAACAAGCGACGAAACAAGCGAAGAAAACGGCAACAATGAAGAAGAAGAAGAAGAAGAAGAAGAAGAACTTACAGACCTTGAAACCGTTTTATTTTACCCCATTATCTATGAAAAAAGAATCCAAAAGCAGTATTATACCTACAAGCCCCTGCCCACAGCGTAAATTTTCCGTATAAATTTATTATTAATTAATAATTATATATACTGACGCACGGCGGACGGTTTTCCGTCCGCCGCTTTAATTATTCTGACGTTATTATTATTTGCATATAAGGAAAGGAACCGACACATGAAATTAAAATCTCCGCTGCCTTTGATTTCATTATTACTCGTAATCATTCTAACTCTGTCATTCACGGGAGGTATATTTGTCATGGCCGAAAGTGATTCGCAAAACGAAACGCCCGTCGTCGAGCCTTCCCCCGAAAAAATGCTTTCCGGGGGTATTTCTCCGATAACAGGCACCTTTATCCAGCCTTGGGTGTATACTAATTATTCCGATGAGCGCTGGGAGCAGGAATTTGCCATGTGGAAGGAACTTGGTATCGAATACATAATTATGGGCGACACCTTAAGCTGCAAGGCGGAACCCATCAACGACCCTTCAAAATGGACAATAACCGCTGATTACGCCACACAGAATCCCGCTTTCTCAAAGGGCAATGATGTTTTTACAATACTCTTTGAAAAATGCAAGGCTCACGGTATAAAAATATATGCCGGAATGGGTAACACCACCGCCGGCTGGCCTTATCTTGATATTAACGCAACCGGCTTCACTAACATTTGCACCATGTTTGCATCGGTAGCTGAAGACATTTACAATGTATATTACACCGCGTATCCGGAAACCTTTGCGGGCTTCTATTTCGTACCGGAGCTTTATAATTCCTCCAATTTCGACAGCGCAACAAACCGCACAAAATACGTCAACAACCTTACGGCTGGTTTTGATATTGTATTTGACAAGCTTAATTCCTTAAACCCGGAGCTGCCGTTTATCTTCTCACCGTATGTCAACATGTTCGGCGGCGGCTGGGTTTCCAAATCCCCCGAAAATATAGGGCTTTTCTGGAAGGAGCTGCTTGCCGCGGCGGGATTCCGCGACGGTGATATTCTCTGCCCGCAGGACAGCGTCGGTGCGGGCGGCAACGACCTTGAAAACCTTGCGGTTGTGACGGCGGCCTACAGGTATGCCGTGGACAACTGCGGCAAGGATATTCAGCTCTGGTCCAACTGCGAGATATTTGTACAGCCGCCGCAAGGCAAATTTTATGATGAATATGACGGTTACAATTATTGGGAATCTTGCAGCATCGACCGCATGGTAAGTCAATTTCAAATAGTTTCGCAGTATGTGGACCTCATTTTCGTTTTCGCCGTACCGCATTACCTTTCGCCTTATAACACGGTGGACGGATATTACGATTCCTATTTATATTATCTTGAAAACGGAGTGCTCGATTCCACCCCTCCGACTCCCCCGACGGAATTTAAAACATTATATCAAACGGTGAACGGTAAAAAAACACTAACGATATATTGGTCCGGGATGTATGATAACATAGGAATACACAGAGTGAATATATATAGAGACGGCGAGTTCTTTACATATCGAAGAGCAACCAGAAACGAAGGCACAACGAGCGGCGACGCTTATCCCAACAATTTTATCGATATGGATTATGATCCCGATACGGCTACAGCTGTCACCTATGAATTTGAGGTTATCGACTGCTCGGGCAATATCAGCGAGCGCGTTTCGTTTACCGTCGAACCCGGCTCCGTTCCTAACGGCGTCAAGCTCAGCAGACCGTATAACGGTCCCGTAGATGAATCGAACGAAGCTTCCGAAGAAGCTTCCGAAGAAGCTTCTGAAACTTCTTCCGAAGAGGAAGAAAGCCTTGTATCGGATGTAAGCACCCCGTCGGAAGAAAAATCCTCCTTCCCCGCTTGGGCGATATATGCTGTCGCGGCGGCAGCGGTCGCCGTAATTGCGGCGGTCACCGTTTTGATTATTAAAAAGAAGAAGAAATAACAATCGATATACCCCGGCTTATACCGGGGTATGAATTTACAGCCTGTAAAGGGGTATTGCTATGATAAAACGCATCATTTCGCTTTTACTGACGGCAGCCGCCGTGATTATAACCGCGTCTCCGATTATTTCAATAACCTCATACGCCGTGTCGAAAAGCATTACATACACCGTCGACGGCGAAAACTGCGGACGCGGCGACGGAGAATTAATAGTATATACGCGATCGGGAGAAAATACCGGTACGAACGTATGGGGCTATGAGGTTCGCGTGGACGGTGACGGTAAGGTAATATCAGTCGGCGGAAACAACTCCGTCGTACCCGAAAACGGCTTGGTGGTTTCCGGTCACAATTCGAGTTATGATGACGGCAGAAAGTCGGCATCTTTTCTTTCCGACAATGTAAGCGTAGGCGATTATATCGTTTATAATAGTAAGACGATGCTTATCATCATAACGGATGAAAGGACATTCCCGTCATATGATATAACCGTCAGTTATAATGCGGAAAATACCAGCCGCGGCACGAATATGACTGTCGTATATTCCTCAGGCACGGCAACGGGTACCAATGAATGGGGATATGAGGTCTGCGTTGACGGTAACGGCTTGGTCGTTTCTGTCGGCGGGAACAACAACAATATACCCGCCGGAGGCTACGTGGTTTCCGGGCATAATACCGCCGGCGCTTATCTGGAGCAAAACGTGCTTATCGGCATGAGCGCGGCCATCAATCGCACCGCAAAAACCGTCACCTTCACCTACACCGCATACACGATGTATAAAGGCGACGAATCGCGTCTTGACGAGCTCTATTCGCTGTATGACGAGGACGCGGCGTTATGCGCCGTCGTCGATTATGAATCCGCTTATCAGGCGTTGCAAAAGGCGTCGGACGACCTTGAGGCGGCGCACGCGGCCTTTGAAAGCAGCGGAGACTATATGACCTATTTGTCCTTCAGCGACAGTATCGGAACGGTGTTCGACGGGATAAGCGCCATGCTCAGCGAAAGCGTGCCCGTGGAATACCGCGGCGTATGGATACGTCCGACTCAGACGACCCGGGAGCAGGTAGCGGAGGTTGTACAGCAGCTCTATGACAACGGCATTAACACCCTCTGTATAGAGACTCTCTATAACGGTTATATGATTATGCCGATGCCGGAGGATTCGCTGTTTGAGCAAAATCCCGCCTGGGCGGGCTTCGATATGCTTGAGGCTTTTATCGAGGAATGCCACGCGCGGCAGATGGAGCTTCATCTGTGGATGCCGGTCTTTTATGTCGGGCACACCAATACGGGCGGATATACGGTATATGACAAAAAACCCGAATGGCGGCTTGAGGATGAAAACGGCAACACAACCTCAGATTCCTTTTTGTTTCTCAACCCCTGCAACGAAGAGGTTCAGGATTTCCTTATCGAAACCTACGAGTATATTTTAAGCACATATGACGCGGACGGGTTTCAGCTCGACTATATCAGATTTCCCGACTCCTCCTGGGGCTTCAATGACGAAACAGTACAGGGCTTTTATCAAAAAACCGGAATCACCGTAACCGGCTATGTCCCGACCGCCGCTTGGTGGAAAAGCTTTTGCGAATACAGAGCCTCCTTTGTCACGGAATTTGTGGGCAGGGTGAGAGCAATGATCGATGAAGTCGCACCGGGAGTAATCCTCTCGGCAGACACCTTCCCGAGCATTGACACCGCCGTGTACGGAATCTGTCAGGACAGCGCCGCTTGGATAAGAAACGGCTGGATGGATCTAATATATCCCATGGCTTACGGAGTCGGTAGTCCGGAGGTTTATTTACCTAAGTATGAGGAAAACAGCCTTAATCCCTCCATCGCCTGCGGCCTGGGCGCTTTCGAGGGAAGTGTAGACGCTTATGTATACCTGCATCAGATACGAGTGTGCAGGTCGTACGGCTGTCTCGGACAGGTCGCCTTTGAAAGCTCGACCTATCTCAATAAAAGCATAGGGGAAGCCTGCGTCGCGGGTCCGTATTCGGTAAAAGCGGTATGTCCGTCGTGGGACAAGACCGAATCGCTGGTTATGTACACCGAATATATTAAAAAGCGCATAAACGAAACGCTTGTGTATCTCGGCTGTATCAGCGAAGCCGAAGCCGCTTCCCTTTCCGCAAAGGCGGACGAGGCAACGGCTCTGTTTGGCATATCGAACGACACGGCAATTTCCTCCCTCAAGGCGGAATTTGAAAAGGTATCCGACACAGCCGCAAAAGCCGCTCTTCTCGCCGACGCGGAATATCTGAGGAAAATAAACCTCCTCCCGGAAAACGACGTAAGCTCGGCAGTTCCCGGCGACGCAAACGGCGACGGCAAGCTTACCGTAACCGACTATATCTCGGTAAGGCTGCATATTTTAGGTATAATAACCCTCGACGGGAGCAATTATCAAAACGCCGATATTGATTCAAACGGTGTGCTTAACGTAACGGATTATATTATAATACGATTAAAGCTGCTCGGTATATTATAAACATAAATTTAAACACCCGCCGTATTCGGGATATACGGCGGGCGTTTTTGATTTATTCAGTGTACATTAAAAACACAGAAAGATTTCAAATAATAATAAACCCGTTTATTACCACAGGATATATCTTAACTTTTTACGGTATTTATTCATAATCCGGTTTATAGATTACCCAAAACAGATAATCGCCGCCATAACGAGAAACGGCATCCATCAGCCGGTCAACAGAATAATTAATCCTTTCGAGAGTTATAATCAAATTTTCATAAACCTCCACATAATAATCGTCTCTTTCCTGCCAATAAGGACCGTCGATATCTATGCCGTGTATTTCTGCCGTTAAATTATTTTGTCGTATATGTTCCGAGAAAGCCTCCGCCGATTTTTTATCATTAAAGCTCACATAATAACAAACGGTTTTTTCTTTATTGAAATCAATATTAAGACAGCGTAGCAATAAATCGTTGTACATCCGCGCCAATTCCCTGTGGTCGGGGAGCAGGCTTTTATATTTTTTACAGCCGAGCGATTTTGAAGCTTCAAAAGCCAATTCACGGTGACGCCATTTAGAAAAATATTTTTTCAGCGTTTTTTCATGCTTATCCCTGCCTTTTTCCGGTATGTATATATAATATGTTGTTGCGGTTGTGCCTGTTTCGGCTTCGAATCCCGCAAAGAACCAGCCTTTTATCATACAGTAATGATATAAATCGGCTGCTTTTTTATACAGATAATACTCATCGCATTTGTTAAAAACATCAAACGTGATTTTAACGCTTACAAGACAACCGTTAACCAACATATATGAACTCAACGGCACTCCGATAAGCTTATCTCCGCGTTTATATAAATCGGTATAAAAATATTTTCTGCGGCAAAGGTATCTTATAATATAAAAAACCATATTAAAGCTGACTATAACAAGCATTATAAAATAAACGATACCTAACCATATTGAAAACTTAATTAACGATTCTCCCATACAATACAATACAGTACCGATAATTGCTGCTCCGGAACAATAAACCGCATACATAAATCCCCTGAGAAAGCCTACATAAAATGTTATTACCCCTGATAACGTAAGTATTATGCTTAATGCTAAAAGGAAAAGGAGATAACTTTCCAACTCCATACCGCTTTTATATTCATAAAGTATTGTCATAAACAAAAGGAGCGATACGCTAATCTGACATACGGCAAGCACTCGTCTTATTAAGGCTTTTTGCGGAGTAAGGTTTGATGTGTTGTAATAACCTTTCTTCGCTTGATTTTTAATAGCTAAATACTGCTGGGCGGTACGGCTTTCCATAACATAGATTTTGACTTTGGCTTTAGGTCGGTGTAACTTATCATCAAGTTCATATATGTGAAACACTTTTTTCAATATTCTGCCGGGAACGTTATATAAAATAATTATAACATTCAACGCCGTCGAAAGTAAAACCCATGTGCTGAAACCGTTGGTATTCCAGGGGTGGTTGACTTCAATTAAAATCGCCGCAGCCGTTGTTACAGATATAATAGTACCGTCTGTCAGGCACCAGAGGAGCCATTTAAGTTTACCGTATAACGATTTGTTCAAATTTCAGTCTCCTAATATTTATTTTTCAAGCTTTCCGATATATATCTCCCTACCGGAAGCAACACGCTTAACATACGCCGCGGTTTCCCTGAAAGGAATTTTAATAAGCGTTATCCCGTCGGCGGAATATTCCGTATCGGCAAGCCACAATTTTACGTTGCCTATACCGGCGTTGTAAGCGGCGGTAACGGTGTTCCAGTCGCCCAGCAGCTTATACAGATAAGCCAAATAATACGTGCCGAAATTTATACTCGTTTCGGGGTCGCATAAATCATAATTATCAATGCTCAGCTTACCGGCAATCTCCTCCGCCGTACCGGGTAAAAGCTGCATCAGCCCCACCGCTCCGGCCGGGGATACCGCGTTCGGGTCATAGCCGCTTTCGGCATATATAACGGCGCAAACCAGATCCGCCGGCACCGAATAGGTGTCGGAATACAGTAATATTTCCTCTTTGTATCTCAGCGGGTAGTACTTGACGAAAAAAAGCTCGTATAACAAAAGCCCGCCAAGGATCAGCGCAAGCGCCGCCGATAAAATAAATGTACGGCGTTTTTTCACGTCAGCCCTCTCTTCCCATAATGTCATATACCGCTTTCGCTTTTTTTAAAAGCTCTTCCTTTGTGGAATTGTTTTCTATTATAAAATCGCAGTGCTCTTTTAGAAATTTATTCGACTTTTGTTTATTAAGCCTTTTTTCGGCTGTCGCCGAATCAATCCCGTCGCGTTCCTTGATTCGTATTGTTGATATAGCTTCCGATGAAATAACACCGATAATATAATCGCATTCCCTGTTAAAACCGGATTCGAAAAGCAGCGGAGCGTCCACGACGACGGCTTTTTTTGCGTTTTCCTTTGCTGCTTTTGCGATAAACTTCCTTGTCGCGGCAAGAATATGCCTGTGGGTTATTTCATTGAGCTTTTTGTATTTCACGCCCCCGTTCATGGCTGTTTCGGCGAGCTTTTTTCTGCTTAAGCTTCCGTCGTCATTCAATATGTCGCTGCCGAAAAAGCGCGCAAGCTCCTCGAGGCACGGATTACCCGGGGAGCACACCTCCCTGCTCACGCTATCTGTGTCGATATACGCCGCGCCGAGGGTTTCAAAATATTTGCCGACCGTGGATTTACCGCTGCCGGTTTTTCCGCAAAGTCCTATCACTTTCATTATAAACACGCCTCTCCGCCGTTTGAAAATTACTTTTCAGGCCTTCATGGCTCTTAATATTTCTTCTTCGGTTATCGATCCTTCGCGTATTATTCTCAAGCCGTTTTCCGCGGAAATTATCGTGGAAGCTATGCCGCTGCCCGTTTTTCCGCAGTCGAGAATGGCGTCTATCCTGCCGTCGAGATAGCCAATGACTTCCTCCGCGTCCGTGGGAGCGGGAAGATCGGAAATATTGGCAGAAGCGGCGGCTATCGGTATCCCCGCTTCCCGCATCAGAAGCAGCGCCACACGGTTGGACGGAAATCTTAACCCGACCGTCGTGCCGCCGGCCGAAACCGTTTTGCCGATACAATCTCTTTTCCTTGCTATGACCGTAAGCGGTCCGGGAGTAAATGTCATAATCAGCCTGCGTTCAATATCCGTAAGATATGCGATCCGTTCCGCCTGTTCGACAGAATACAGATGACACAGCAGCGCTTTATCGGGTTGTCTGTTTTTGGCGCAGTATATTTTTCGGCACGCTTCTTCGTCAAGAGCGTTGGCGCCCAGCCCGTATACCGTTTCCGTCGGGAACGCCGCCGTTCCGCCGGAACGAATTATTTCGGCGCATTCTTTTATATATTTGATGTCATTATCCGTTCCGTCGAGCTTGTATATTATAGTTTTCATAAATTTTATCTCCGCTGTCACGGCTGACGCCGTCATTAAATTTTTAACGCATATTATTTGCTTATTAATGTCCGCTGAATAAATTTAAAACAAAGCCGCAGTTTATTCAACAGATATTTATTATAACACTTGTTTATTCATTTTCCAAGAGTTTTTATAAAAATCTATTGCCTATTTGCGTTCTCAATGCTATAATATCATAATTATATGAAAGGATAAGTAAAATGCCGATAAAAATTCCTCAGTCGCTTCCCGCGGCTGAAATTCTTGACAACGAAAATATTTTTATAATGGACGAGGCAAGAGCCGTAGCCCAGGACATAAGACCTTTAAAAATCGCCATCCTAAACCTGA
>JAQVQF010000100.1 GCA_028701715.1 Eubacteriales bacterium
GGGCTGTTGAAACGCGAAGCTTACTCCTTTTTTCGCGCGTTCGGTGACGTCAAGCCCGGTAATATCCTCACCGTCAAGCAGAATCCGTCCCGAGGACGGGCGTTCCGTGCCGGCGATGATGCGGGCAAGCGTGGTTTTACCGCCCCCGTTCGGTCCGGTAATCACGACAAGCTTGCCGTCGGGGACGGTCATGCTGACATCTCTCAATACCTTTGTTCCGTCGGGAGCTGTCCACGATATATTTTTTAAATCCAGCATTTAATACCTCTTTCGTTTCTTTTTGCGATACTATACATAAATTTTACTAAATTATATTATAATTACTTTTTACGGTCAAGTCAAGGATACATAGCAATACGAAAAGTAAAAGATGTAAAAATTCTCCGAAAAAAAGTTATTTCAATGTATTATCGATAATATTATAACCCCCCGCCGTACGGCGGGGGGTTATAATATTGATTTATCAGTTCAAGGTATTTCTGTGTATTTTATTTGTTTGCTTTGAAAAAGTCGTTTAGCGCTTCCACATCGCTCTGAAACTTATCGGCATATTTTTCGTACGCGGAAGCAAAGGTTCCCGTAATGCCGCTGGCGATAAGATCGCTTAACATGGTATTGACCGCCACGCTGCCGCTGCCGATTTTACCTATCTGGAAAATGGAACCCAGCTCGCAGCCGCGCGCCGAGAAAATGAGATCCAGCATAGCTTCGGAATCCTCGCGGCTGAGCTTCTGAGCCTTCAGCATTTTTTCGTAGTAATTGTACGCAAGCGAATCCGGGTATTCCGACCAGGAATAATAGCCCATAACATCAAGGACGGCCGCCGTGAATTCCGCGGTTTCTTCGTCGCAATTGGCGCCTATGCAGTAGGCGTTCGTGGTCCAGGTGTTTATAAGCGAGTAATAATAATCCTGTTCTTCGGTATATTTGGGAACCGGAAGTATTCCGAACGTATCTTCCATGTCGAACACGGAAGCGGAATTAATGCCGCCTGAATAAAACAGACAGCGGCCTTCCTGAAATGCCGTCCGCAGAAGCTCCATTGGTGTGGAGGATACGTTGAAATAATCGTTACCGCACATATATGATTTGTCGAGCATTAAAGTGAGAACCTTATCCACGGTGCCGACGGCGGTAGGCGTGTTGAGAGTCAGCATGGGATAGCCTTCGGAATCGGGGGACAGAATACGCACACCCGAGCCGTAAAGCATGGCGTACATATCGTCATACTGACCCGCCCAGCCGAATTCGTCAAGATAATCCAGACCTTCCGGTGCGGCGGAATCTATGCACAGTTCTTTTGAATACGAAAGAGCTGTGTCGATTGTCCATTTTCCGTCTATGGCAAGCTCAATGGGATCAGTGAGATGCATATTGTCTATCAGATTGCAGTTATAATAAACGCAGGGGGTTGAATTCTTATGGTTAAAGCCAATATCGCCGAGGGTAAAATACAGCTGGTCGGATATAGTGACGCTGTCGTTGAACGACTGCTCCCACCATGGATTTTCCATGTTGATGTTATTTAGACTGTAAAAATCGTAAAGGCAGTTTTCCATTGCCAAAGTACCGCAATCGTAAAGGCAGATGGACATAACCTGAAAAGCCTCACCGTCGGCCGCCTCTATGTAACCGCGTATTGTTCTGAGCGAGTCGCTGCCGTATCTCCCGGAGCTTTTATAATATATTTCCTTTATGGTGACACCCAGCGCGTCGCTGACATTGTTGTTTCTGATTCTGATAGCTTCGTTTACGGTGGAGGGAAGGGTTTCCTCCGACAAGCCGTCGTTATATACAAATTCGGAAACAGGGTCGGAGCCAATGCCGCAGGTAAAAAACGTGAGCGTTCTGTCATTGTAATCCAAGCCTTTATAGATGTCGGGATTGTTGAGATGGTCGGGTCCCGAATTTTCACCGCTTGTCTCTTCGTTTGATGATTCGATGTTCGATTCATTTGATTCGGCTTCCGATTGAGCCTTGGAATTATCGCCTTCGTTTTTTCCGGAGCACGCCGTTAAAGCCGTAACTGTAACGGCAACGGCAAGCAGCAGGCAGAGAATTAAAGCTGTGACTTTTTTCATATAAACCTTGCCTCCTATATAATACTGTTGCCATTAATATAACATAAAAACCAGATTAAATCAAGGGTTAAAACCTTATATTCGTATTTTGCTTAAATAAACGCTTACAGATTTGATATTATACTGATAATTATAATTTTCGGCTTAATATTTCGTCTGTTTCCACTTTATAACAAACAGCACGCCGCCGCCGATTATGGCTATTGCTATAATCACAATGGAAATAATAAGTCCGGCCTTTGACGAGTTTTCGTCCTTTAAAAGAGCAAAGCGCACATCGATTTCGGTGTCGGCGTTTATAATGATTGAATATTCCGTACCGTCAATTTCAATTTTTTCACCGCCAACGGTTATGCGCGATATTCTGTAGCCCTCATTGGGAACGGCGGAGAAGGTGAAGGTTTCGCCTTCCGTAATTGCGGATGTTCCCGTAGGGGTCACAACACCGTTTTCCCCGGCGGTTACCGTTACGTTATAGGTATTTATAACCGTCGCATCTGCGATAAAAACCAATTCCTTGGAATTTTTCAATGTAATGGTCACATATCCCGACTGATCGCAGGAAATGTTTTCTGCGGCGCGTACAAGCTCACCCATATCGTATGTATAATAGGAAACAAGCTTTCCCGCGAAATCGTTTCCGATAAATATTTTTGCGGCGGAGGATTGGGGGAATATATCCTCGAGCTTAACGACGGTATACACGGAGGAGCTGTACTGAGAGCTTGATGCTATTATTGAGCTGATAGCCGTATAATCGGGAGCTTCATTGTTTCTTTTTACCGTGAGGTCAAGCTGAAGATATGCGGTTCCGAACGACGATGCGACAACAAACGAAATCTCAAAATCCGCAGCCTTTATAATAATTGTTCTGTCTTGATAATCGGCTTGTATTTTATCTATAACAGATTTGTCGATTTTCATGGTGCTTGTAAGATTTATCGTTATCACGGAAGTTGTCCAGTTGATGTCATCAATGCCGATAACGCCGTTGTTATTTATAACTTTCGCTTTAAAGTAAGCGGCTATTTCATGGTCGGCGGTAACCGCGGTAAAGGTATAGGTGCCTCCGATAAGGAAAACATCAATGCCGTCAACGGTTACATAATCTATTTCGTATCCTTCGCCGGCCGTGACGGTATAGGTCGCGCTTTCACCCTGCACCACCGTCTGAACTCCGGAGGGGCTTATCGAGCCGTGCTCGCCCGCGGTTGCGGTTATGGTATATTCGGTGACCACCGATCCTTCGGAAGCAAAGGTTACCGCAATGGTGTGATTGGACACCACATTGGTAAAGATATAGCTGTTATCCTTGAGCGTGTCGCCGTCCTTTGCAGAAAAAACAGTGACGGAATCCGCTTTGACCGAATAAATGTCGTAATGCATATCCGGGGTAAAGACAAAGGTTATGGAATCACCGTAATCCACATATACCACATTCTTGACTATTTCATGACCAACTGCGGAAATGCTGCCGCCTCCCTGTGCGGTGACCACCGCGGTGATGCGGAATTTTATCTTTTTAAAGGATACGGTTATCGTTGTGTCCTCGTCGGGTGTGACGGTTATCGTTCCGTTTTCGTTAATCTCTGCCGACGCGCCGTTAACTTTTATTTCGGATATTTCATAACCCGTATCGGGTGTGAACTGCACGGTTATTGCGGTTCCCGACGCTATGATAAGCTCCGTCCCCGAATGTTCGGTAAAAGCTGCGGTACCGTGTACAGAGCTGTCCGTATCGGGAATCACAGAAAGCGTTACATTAACGTCAACGATAACGGATATCGGAGCAAATACCGCGGAAACGGTTATATCGTTGTTTACCGTAATGGTATGGGTGTTTTGAATCAACGCGGTCTCTATACCGTTAATTATTATGCATTGAAGATTATAGCCTTCCGCGGGTGTCAAGGTAAATGTGACGGAGTCACCCATTTTGGGGTGCAATTTGTTAACCGTTATGGTTCCGCCGACGGTTTGAATAATATTAACATTTACAGGATGAAGATCGAAGCGGAGCACAAGGGTTCCGTTGCAGCTTATCGGCAGGGTCGTAACGGTGTTGGCGTCATTGTCAATAATCGCGTCGATATTTTCGCTGCCGTCGGGATGAAAATAAGCGTTGGCAAGATATATGTCGGAACCGTCTATGGCTGTAAAACCGATTGTAAGAGCGTTGCCGGGTAAAACCTTGGCGGTATCGGTTATGACGATATCGTTACAGGTCAGCACGGCCTCCACGGGACCGAGATCTCCGTATTGACAGACAACGGTTATTGTTTTATATTCTATTTTTGTAAAGTTTATATTAAAAAAATAGTTCTCGGTCATCGTGATATTCAGCACTCCGTTTATCGGAGAAACATCTATCCCGTTGAGTTCAGCAAAATTAAAGCGTGCGTCTTCCGCCGGTATTATTTTAAGGACGGCGGTATCTCCGTATGTAAAGGCATATACCGATCTGCCGTTGCTGTACTCGAAACCCACATAGCCCTTTGTCACTTCGATTTCACCGAATACGGGGTCGTCAAAGGACAGATAACATTTTTCGGGATTCTGCGGAGACGAGGATTCATCGGATGATTCCGCCTCCGATGATTCGGATGAATTCTCTGAGCTTGATTCATCCTCCGCCACCGCAACGGGCATCATCAGCGTGATTAATAATGCGAATATTATCGTGAATGACATCATTGCTGCAATTTTTTTCATTTCGGTATGTATCCTCCGTTTATTTATTATTTTGGCTGCGGGCGGCATCGTAAACGTCGTCCAGTTCGGCAACGGATTCGCCGTAGCATATATACAGCGTTTTGCCTTCCCGCAGCAAGCCTATATACAGTCCGTCACATACATATACCTCGTCAAGTACGGATATGGTCAGAGAAAAACCGTAGCCAAGCTCTTTCAGATTGGTTATGTATTTGTCGTATTCATCCTTTGTCACATCGGACATATAAATGCAGCCGCATTTGCCGTCGTCACTCCAAAAGCTGTATTCTGTAACGCCGCCTCTGAGCTTGGGTATAAACGCTCCGTTTCCGGTGTCAGGCCACGCAAGGGACCTGCCGAAGCCGTATTCGCGCCATATACTGTCGGCAAGATTGTCTATGGCGTCCTTCCCGACTTCGCTCCATGCCGTGTCAAGCTTTTCTTTCAGATCTCCCGCTCCCGCTTTGTCCAGCAGATCCGAAACCTTGGAGCAGGAGGAGCAATAAAGGCAAAAAAGGGCAAGCAGAACGCAGAGTAATTTCTTCGGCATATCTTCTCTCCCGGACTATTGACTATTTTTTTGATTTCTGATATACTGACATTGCCGTAAATACGGTTGCCGTAAATACTGCGGTCGTAAAACAACCGCGACCGTTTGGTTACGGCATTAATAAATCATACAGCTTATATTATACTCATATTGAAGAACAATGCAATAAATTTGTTTTAAATAATTGTAATAAAATTCGGTATAAACATTGTAAAAGGTATGAAAGGAACAGTCATAAAAATGTCAGAAAAGAAATTTGTCGAAGAAATAACCCCCATGGACGAGGATTTCGCCCGGTGGTATACTGATATATGCAAAAAAGCGGAGCTTATCGAATATACCAGCGTAAAAGGATGCATGGTGCTCAGACCTTACGGCTGCTCGATCTGGGAAAATATACAAAAGCTGCTTGACGCGCGTTTCAAGGAGCTTGGGCACGAAAATGTGTATATGCCTCTTTTCATATCGGAATCCCTTCTTCAAAAGGAAAAGGACCATGTGAAGGGCTTTGCTCCGGAGGTCGCATGGATAACCCACGGCGGCGGCGAAAAGCTTGAGGAAAAGCTGTGCGTCCGTCCCACGAGCGAGACTCTTTTTTGCGAACATTACGCCAATATTATACATTCATACCGTGATCTTCCCAAGCTTTACAACCAATGGGTTTCGGTGGTGAGATGGGAAAAAACCACCCGTCCTTTTCTGCGCACGCGCGAATTCTGGTGGCAGGAGGGGCATACCATACACGCCGCCGCCGAAGAAGCGATGGCGGAAACGGAAGGAATGCTGGATGTATATGCAAAATTCTGTGAAAACCAGCTTGCAATACCGGTTATTAAGGGAAGGAAGACCGAATCGGATAAATTTGCCGGAGCTGAGGCAACATATGCTATAGAAGCGCTTATGCACGACGGAAAGGCGCTTCAGGCGGGGACAAGCCATTATTTCGGCGACGGTTTCGCCAAAGCGTTTGAAATAACCTATACCAATAAAGATAATCAGAAAGCCTATCCCTTCCAGACCTCCTGGGGTGTTTCAACCCGTTTGATCGGCGGCATTATCATGACCCACGGCGACAACCGCGGGCTGGTGCTTCCTCCGGCGGTCGCGCCCATACAAGCGGTTATTATTCCTATTGCGCAGCATAAAGCGGGAGTGCTTGAAAAATGCGCGGAGCTTAAGGAAAAGCTGTCCGCCTTCCGCGTGAAGCTTGACGACAGCGAAAATTCCGCAGGCTGGAAATTTTCAGAATACGAAATGAAGGGGGTTCCGGTCAGAATAGAGCTGGGACCGAGAGATATTGAAGCCGGCGGCTGTGTAATGGTCACCCGTCACGACGGAAATAAAGAAACCGTTTCTCTTGATGATATTGAAAACGCGCTTGAACGCAAGCTTAACGAGGTACGCGACGGGCTTTACGCCAAAGCGCTGGCAAACCGCGAAAAGCGTACCTATGCTTGTCGCAGCATGGACGAGATAAGCGACTGTCTCGCAAAGAACGGCGACGGCTTTGTAAAGGCGATGTGGTGCGGCGACGAGGAATGCGAGAATAAGGTTAAGGAACAAACCGGTGTGTCCTCGAGATGCATACCCAAAGAGCAGGAGCGTATCGACGATGTATGTGTCTGCTGCGGTAAAAAAGCGGAATATATGCTCTATTGGGGAAAAGCCTATTAAAAACGCAAACACGGTAAATATATTTTTACTCTGTGTTTTAATAGCGGCGACAGTATAAAAACAAAATAATATTAATATATACAAAGAACACGCGTAAGCGCGTGAAAGCCTTGAAAATAAAAAAACCGTCAAAGGAGTATTGCCGTTAAGGTCAATATTCTTCATTTGCATCTTATAAGGGCATAGCGTGAAAGAACAGAAAAATCAACCGGAAGGCAGGTGCGAGCCCATGCAATCTTTCATTCCCATTTGTGCAAGCCTCAAGGCATGGGCATTATTATGAAAAAAGTCACAGCTATTATTCTGTTGATAATATCGGTAACGCTGCTTTTTTCGTCGGGGGTAGCCTCGGCTTCGGAGGAGACGTTCGTTTTCGAGCTGTCCTCTTCGAGCGTTCTGTCTTTTCGGGAATGTCCGGTAATACTGTCCTTCAAAACGAATCCGGGCATATCCGCCGGGGCCTTGAACATTACCTATGATTACACCAAGGTTGCGTTATTGCGATACGAGATAGCGGAAGGCTTTTCCGCCGATGTCATATCCGTAATCGATAACAAATACGGTCAGATAAGATTTGTGTTTTTATCCGGCAGCGGGACGGTGCGCGATATCGGACAGGTGCTTAAGCTTTATTTCGTTTCGACGGCTCTAACGTCCTGTTCTTCCGACATTACCGTGACGACGGGCGCGAATGCGTTATATGACGAGGAATACAATCCCGCCGTGTACAGCTGCGTATCGGGCAGCGCGGTTTTTATCTCCTCCGAATTCTGGCTAAAAGAGGAAAGCGCGTATTTGCTTGACTTTGACGGCAGGAAAATAACCGGGGTGTTACCCGGCACTTCAACGGAAGCGTTTACCGCGAATTTTAGCGGCAGCTTCGAGCTTATCGCCGCAAATCCTTTGGTGGGCACGGGAACGAGTGTAAACGCGAATGACGAAAGCTATTATATCGTGGTACGCGGGGATGTTAACGGCGACGGGACCGTGGGCGTAATGGATTATATATCAATACGGCTGTCGCTGCTCGGTATATCACCGCTCGAGGGTATCCGTCTTGAAGCCGCGGATGCGGATTTAAACGGCGCGCTTTCGGTTACCGATTATATTCTTATCCGTCTGTATATTCTCGGGATTTCCGACTTATATCGACAAAATTGAGAAATAATCCACAAGACAAGGCTTTTGGGTCTTGTGCATTTTTACCACTTGACAAACCGAACATTTGTGCTATAATGAAAGTGTAAGAAACAACCGAAATTGTATATGATTGTATATGAT
>JAQVQF010000101.1 GCA_028701715.1 Eubacteriales bacterium
CCAGCCGGTATATACCGAATACATGCCGCCCTCGTCGATGTCGTTGTTTTGATTTGCTCTGCCTTCCCAGCGGTTTGTCACGGGATTATACGCTCCGCGCCAAGCGCCGTCCCACAAAACGTTTTCGCCGCTGCATTGAATGGAAACCAGAAAATCCGCCAGCTTTATCGCCGCTTGACGATATATATCATCGCCGGTGAGCGAATAAGCCTCGTTTATCCCCATGAGCGCGAAGCCCTCTGTATAAACCAGGTCGCAGAGGAATCTGTTGTCCTGAAGAGAAGCCTTTACGCCCTCCTCGTCGGAATTTATTATCCCGCCGCTTTTATGTTGAAGCGAAAGGACATATGCGGCGACCTTGTCAAAGGCTTTTCTGTATTCA
This sequence comes from Eubacteriales bacterium, assembly GCA_028701715.1. Taxonomy (GTDB): domain Bacteria; phylum Bacillota; class Clostridia; order Oscillospirales; family CAG-382; genus UBA1206. The sequence goes on from JAQVQF010000101.1 coordinate 383, forward strand.
TCATCAGGGATGTATTTTAATATCCTTGCCAAACAGAAAACAGCAAGCGACGCTTCCGAGGATGCCGGACGCCAGTCCTCGCGCCGTATCAGCTCATAAGTGGTGGTGAATCTGCCGCTTTCCTTCTGCAGGGGAAGCACATATCCGAGAGCCTTTTTTACGCTTTCGAGATATTTTTCATCCCCTGTGACGCCGTAGCACATGGCGATTCCCGCGGCAAGCCATAACACGAAGCAGGGCCCCTTATACGGGCTTTGGGTTATTCCGTTGTCGTATTGCATGAAAAAGCCTTCGGGGCGCTGTATTTTTATCCAATGGTCGGCGAGCTTCAGCGCCGCAAGCTTATACCTCTCGTCCTTGGTAATATCGTACATATCAAGCAAAGCGATAAGCACCTTGCCGTTGTCGTTCTGCCATCTTGCCTGCCCGTTGGGAGCGATTATTTCGCCGTCGTTCAGGAAGAACGGAAAAGAACCGTACCAAGCGGACATGGGTTCGTTGTCCTGCACCGAAAGCAGCCAGTTTGTAATATTCCCGCATATGTCTTTTGAGCTTTCCCTGCCGCGTTTTAGATAAACGCGCGCTATTTCCGAATTACAGTCGGGGCGTGTCCAATTGACACGGCGGTTGACATCTATTCTTATCCTCTCATATACTCCGACACTGCCGCGATTGAAGGACAGCATCTGGCTTTCTATCCAGTCAAGACATTTATCCACACTCTTTATATATTTATCCATTTTAATATTTCCCTTTTATTTTTTTATTTAAAGCTGTCAAGTGTTTCCTGAAGCTTTGACTCAACCATTCCCTGTATGGCCTCGTAGTAAGAGGCGAAATTGGAAGAGGAGGCGTTGTTCATTTGCTCTATAAGGCTGCCGACTCCGCCGAAATTGTATATAAAGCCCAAATCGTAAACACGCGAGGCGAATATGATATCGAGCATTTCCTCGGAAGCTTCGTCCACCAGATCGCGCCCCTTTAAAGTTTTGACATAGTATGCCTTTGTCAGGGTATCGACGGAATAGTACGCCATCGCTTCGACAATAAGCGCGGTGTCTTCGGGATTAGCGCAGTTGGAGGGTATACAGACGCAGGGAACAAGCGCCGTGGAAACCAGACAGCGGTATTCGTCCTGCTCGGTATTGTAAAGAGGGTACGGTAAAATTCCGAAATCAAAGCCCTCTGCGTTGCGGAAGCTCTTTATGTCCACCAAAGCAAAGGTGGTGAACATAACCTGTTCGTTCAGGAACATGTCGCGTATGGCTTCAAAAGTATTACAGCCCGGAAGCTTGTTGGTGAGCACGTCGGGTTTATAGGAAATTTCGAATACATCGCTTAGTATTTTCTGATTGCTTTCGGAAGCGATGGTTATCGTCAGACCTCCGTTTGCGCTTTTTTCGGCAATGGTTCCGCCGCAGCCGAAATAAAACGAATGAGCGGCGTTGAACGCCACATGAAGTCCGTAATTATCCTTTTCATTCCAGACTGTGTCGTCATCAATGTTCTGCGTAAATACACGGCTCAGCTCATAGACCTTGTCAAGTGTCCATTGATAATCCTTAACCAATTGATAAAGATCGCCGACCTGATACTTGCTTGTCAGCTTTTTATTAAAGAACATCACCATGGTGCAATCGTTGTCAAGCACAGATATATCGCCTGTTGAAAAATACAGCTTGCCGTTTATCTCAAGCCCCTCGTTGGCCTTTTGATCCCACCAGGATTTTTCGAGCATAAGGTCGTCGAGTGTTTTCAGGTCGAGCATAAGGCCTTCTCCCACCATTTTAACCGCGTCGTTTATCATGGGCATATATACATCAAATGTATCGAGACCGGAAGAAACATAGGTACGCATATCATTTGCCACATTTCCGGACTTTTCGGCGGTAATATGACAGTTATACTTATCCTGGACAGTCTGGTTCCTGTTGTAAACCGCATCATTAATAACTTCATCCGTAAGCTCATCCGCGTAGATTTCAAAGGATTCATAATACGAATAGGCGTTCCCCGCCACAAGAAAACGTATTTCCTTGCCGTCGAGGTCACGTACTGCCGGCTCATATGCGGATTCGTCGGTTGATTCGGTTTCAGTTTCCGATTCATCCGCCGCGGAGCTGTTATCGTCAGAGCTTGCGGAATCCGAGGCATCCTTGCTTTCGGTGTTCCCGTTCTGTTCCCCGCAGGCAAACGTCGATAAAAGAACAGCCGAAATAATAACGAAAACAAATATTGCTTTGAAAAATTTCATAAAAACGCCGCCTTTCTGTTGTTCGTACTATTAAATATTACAACATGAGCAAAGAAAAGTCAATTAATATCGGTAAAATTATGCAAAAATAATTATTGAATTTATTATGCTTACAATTTCATTTAATTCCATAAAACAATATATTTATATGTGATTTTTTCTCAATTTAATGTTGACAAAATTATATAATGATGTATAATATGTAATATATTGAGAATAATACTCATGTAAAAGTTTGTTTCAAAAATAGTTCTATATTATGAGAGGTAAGAAATGTTAATACAATTCAATTTTAAAAACTTTAAGTCTTTTCGAGATGATACAACAATAGACTTAAGTGCAACAAAGATTTCTGAATATTCAGATCGTGTGATTTCCATAGGTAATGAAAAAATACTTCCCGCAGCGGCAATCTTTGGTCCTAATGCACATGGTAAGTCAAATGTTATTGAAGCATTCAGATTCATGCATATGTACATTATAAATTCTTTGCATTTTTCCGAAGAAAATGAAAAAAGAAAATCAGAAAATGAATTCACAAAACCTACTCCCTTTCTTTTCGATACAAAAAGTAAAGAAAGTGTATCTTCTTTTGAGGTTTTTTTTATTGACAGTGAGGAAGAAGGAGCAAAAATATATAATTATGGTTTTACTGTAAATAAAGAAGGTATTGATGAAGAATGGTTGAACTATAAAGCCAACAATTCGCGAGGGGATTATAAGAGAATTTTCTACCGAAATAATTCTAATGGAATTTATGACTTAACAGGAATTTCAAAAATTTTACAGGAGAATATTAAGGTATCGCTTGGAAAAGAAACATTAATTGTATCTTTAGGAGCAGCTCTAAAAATATCTAAACTAAAACATATAAGAAACTGGTTTATTAAAAATGACTTTGCTGATTTTGGATGTCCTGCTGAGAGCTTTTTCCTTTCGCAAATGATACCTCCAAATTTTTCAGATGATATAACCGTTCAAGAAAAAGTTATTAAGTATTTATCATCATTTGATCCTTCTATAATTGGATTTAATATTGAAGTGTTAAAAATTGGAACCGATGATAACAATGATCGTATAAAAATTGATGCTATTCATAAAGTTATCGGATCTAATAAAACGACAACCATACCTTTTCAAAACGAATCATCAGGAACATTAAAAATGTTCGCTTTATACCCAATGCTTCAAGATGTCCTTGAAAATGGTGGCGTTTTATTCGTAGATGAGTTGAACGCTCGTCTGCATCCGCTTTTAGTTAGAACTTTTTTAATTACTTTTCTTAATCCTGAAATTAATAAAAATCATGCCCAATTGATTTTTACAACACATGATACATGGCAGTTAAATGGAAACGGGTTGCGTAGAGATGAGATCTGGTTTACGGAAAAAGATACAGATGGGGTTTCGAATCTATATTCGCTCGCTGATTTTATGGATGAGGATGGTGTAAAGATCAGAAAGGACGAAAATTACGAAAAGAATTATTTACTCGGCAAATACGGTGCTATTCCGTCCTTGAAGTATTTTGATATGTTCATGGAGGAATAGGGATGTCAGGTGACGAAAGAAATGGACAAAGAAGAACAAGAGAACAAATATCCAAACGCAGAGTTCCGGAATTAGGGTATTACTTTGTTGTGACTGATACAAAAGAAACCGAACAAAACTATATGTTCGGTTTACGAGATTCAATTCCGGAACACCTGCAGAGAAAGCTTGTAATAAAGGTCAGTAAATCCAAAACATCAAATTTAGTAGAAGAAGCTTTAAACCTTACAGTAATGCAGCCACAATACGGAGAGCCTTGGATTGTTTTCGACAGAGATCAAGTTGTAAATTTTGATGAAATCATTACGGAAGCCGAAAAAGAAGGAATTAAAGTTGGATGGTCAAATCCTTGTATCGAAATTTGGTTTGGCGCTTATTTTGGCGTCATGCCTACATATCCGGATTCCGTAAGATGCTGTAATAAATTTAAAGAAATATACAAGCAAATCACAGGACAAAAGTATCAGAAATCAGACGACACCATTTATGCTAAACTTTGTCGGTATGGTGACGAAAAAAAGGCAGTTTCTTGTGCTAAACAAAAATTAACACAACATATTGGAAATTGTAATCAAAAGCCGTCAGAAATGTGTCCTGCAACAACGGTGCATTTGCTGGTGGAAGAAATAAAAAATAAAATTATTGGAACATAAAACAAATCCGAACACAACTCTAAATATGGTCAGTTGGTTCGGATTATATTGCTATGGTGCGGGTAGTGGGACTTGAACCCACACGGTTGCCCACCGGATCCTAAATCCGGCGCGTCTGCCGATTCCGCCATACCCGCACATACACATATATAAAATGAAAAATCACGGTGTTTTATTAACAAAAAAGCCCGCCATACGACGAGCTTTTTACTGGTGCGGCTAATGGGACTTGAACCCATACGGTTGCCCACACGCCCCTCAAACGTGCGCGTCTGCCAGTTCCGCCACAGCCGCATATACGCCGTCTCAACAGGACAGCGTATTATATTATACACACATTATTTTGTTTGTCAATACCTTTTTTCAGCTTTGGGGCATTTTTAAGCTGCCGAATCTTCCCTTCAACAACGAATAAAGCAGGGTGATGAAATATGCCTGTATAAGGCATATTATAAGCCCCTCGGCGGCTCTGGGAATCCATACAATCATAAACGGATATGACGCCCATGCCGATTGATAGGTCATTTCCTTGAGTATTACCGTATTTATTGTGGTCTGAACTATTTCCGCCGCAAATATCGCCGCGAATATACGCACTCCCGAGGTTTCGCCGCGTCTTTCCTTCCTTGAGCGCGACCACAGGTATTCCGCAAGCACCATGACCAGCCCGAACAGCCCCACCAGCGTGATGCCGAAAGCGACATAGTTTACGTACCCGGCAAGGTTTTTACCGTAATTATAATTTGAAGAGAAGGTAAATTCGTCGAACACGGTGTCGTCCGACCTCATTATCGCTTTCTTTGCCGTCACGGTTTCGGTCAGAACATAATTCAATCCCGAAGCCATCACGGCGTCAAGGCATGTACACTTTTCCGTAAGGTATATGGTGACATCCTTATCCTTAAGTGAGTTTGCGTTAAAGGAGGATAAAGCGTCGGGTATATATATTTCCTTTACGCTGTCATAATCGTCAAAGGCGGTACTCCCCAACGCCACCTTTACGGAAGCGCCGTCCACTGTCGCTGTACCGGGCAGATATATGACCTCTCCGTCCGCGACGGAGGTTATCGTATATGTATCGGTCGATTTCACACGTTTTACGATAAGATCGGTGAGGAACGAGTTATCTCTGTTCTGCACGTAGCCTTTGGAGGGCATTTCCTCCGCCTTGGCTATAATTCCTCCTTTAATACCGTCGGAAGCAAACGAGATATAAAAAGCCGTTCCGAGAATCGCCAGCACGGCGAAGCACGCGGTAAACGCGATGCGTAAATTTTTGGGTTTCGATCTTTTCAACGCCAGCCAGATCAAGCCCTTGATAAATCCTCCGGCGAAAGCGGTCAGCGTATATAAAGGGTTATACGCTCCGATCGGGGATATGATGCAGCCGAGTATATCCGACGCGGCGGAAGCCATACCGCCGTATATCGGTCCGAAAAGTATCGCGGGAAAGGTCGTAAATATCCCGGCAAGTCCTATCCTCATTCCGCTGCCGCCGAATATCAAGATATTTAAGGAAAACAGCTTGGTGAGCGCCGCCAGTCCGAGCAGCACGGCGGTAAGGGTTACCTTTCTGGTGGTTTCGCGGTAATCGGGCTTGGGCAGCTCTCCCGGCAGAACGCTGTAGGCCACCACGATTATTATACCGCCCGCGGCGGTGAGGGTTATTCCCACGGCAAGCGATACAAACAAAGCTGTACCCGTTACAAGGAAAGCCATTGTTGCGGCGAACACCGCGCCGGCAAGCAGCACGACGATGCCCAAGGAGCGGAAATTTTTCTTTTCAAGCAGTTTTTTTGACATAATAAAAATACACCTCTCGTTTAATTACGATGGTGCAGAGAAGCAAATATCCGAAGACGGGCGCCGACGGCGTCCATAAACAGCGGGATGCAAAAAACCCACCGCGGAAAAGCCTATTATTGTAAAACTTTTATTGTTATACAAAAGCTCTTCTCTTCGTCTCCGCGTCAACTCCCCGTACGCGAAGCACTCTACGCAGGTTTTTTTACTCTGCGGTGATATTTTACGCCAGGATGTGTTTAATGTCAAGCGTTTTTATGTATTTTTATACGTTTTGTAAGCAAAGTCAATTTGACATATTTTTTTGATGTAAATTTGATAAAAAGGCTTGAATTTTTCGAAAAACGTGTTATTATGTACGGAGTATAAACGTTAACGCAAAATCAAACGCAAGCGTTAACATAAACGTTACACGGAGGATTAAAGCAAATGAAAAAATACAACTCAGCGGTAATCGGCTGCGGCAATATTTTCCCCATGCACGCGGTCAGCGTCACAAAATGCGAAAACGCAAAGCTTGTGGCGGTATGCGATATCAAGGAAGACAGGGCGAAGAGACAAGCCGAGGATTTCGGCTGTAAATATTATGTTGACTATAAGGAAATGATCGAGAAAGAAAATCTCGACGTCGTCCATTTATGCCTGCCCCATTATCTTCACTCCGTTGTCGCGATATACGCGATGGAACACGGCGTGAACGTGCTCACCGAAAAGCCCATGGCAATAAAGCTTGAGGACGCCAAGGCGATGATAGAAACAGCCGGACGCACAGGGAAGTTTTTAGGCTGCATTTTCCAGAACCACTATAACGCCGGCACGGTGCTTGTCAAGGATTTATACGACAAGGGCGAGCTGGGCAAAATCAAATCCGCCAAATGCGCCGTCACCTGGGACAGGTCCGATTCATACTACACCTCAAGCGACTGGAAGGGCACCTGGGACAAGGAGGGCGGCGGCGTCATTATCGACCAGGCAATCCATACCCTCGACATGCTCCGTTATATCATAAATGAGGATATCGACTATATCGACGCCAATATCGCCAACCGCGGTCATGAAATTATTGAGGTCGAGGATTCCGCCGAGGGCATTATAAAATACAAATCCGGGCTACTCACCGCTTTCCACGCCGTCAACTACTATTCCTACGACGCGCCGGTGGAAATCGAACTGGACTGCGAAAACGCGCTCGTTAAAATGGTCGCAGACACCTCTACCGTTAAATTCAACGACGGCAGAACGGTTATCGCCGAAAGAAACCCCAACGAAAACTTCGACTACGGCAACGTCAAGTCCTACTGGGGCGTAAATCATGTCAAGCAGATACAGAACTATTATCACTGCCTCGAAACGGGAGAAAAACCGTTTATCCCGGTCGAGGAGGCTTACAAGACTCAGGAAATGGTCTGCGCCATCTATCAGTCGGGCAAGGAAAGAAAAAGAATATACCTCAATCAAACCAAATAAAACAACCCCGCTCACCGCTTCCCTAACGGCGTAACGCCGCAGGAATACGGAGAGCGGGCTTTTTTATGCCTAATTTCCGGATTATATTAGGATATCGCCGGCTTGTCGGCGGAAACAGAGCCTGTGAAAAGCTCATAACAGGAGGCATTGCTCACCCGGTCGCAGCAAATT
>JAQVQF010000102.1 GCA_028701715.1 Eubacteriales bacterium
TTCAGGGACGCGGCTTCAAGCGCTCTCGGCCACGGACCGAGAAAAGCCTTGATGGCGACAATTTCCTCGTCGGAAAAGTCGCGCCGTTCGGGATATCTTATCTCTCCCTTTGCGGAAAGCGATTCCTGCTTGGCAATTAACAGCGCCGTGCATAATTCCGCGGTGTATTTTTTATTTGTCATGCCTGTGCTCATTCCTTTTTATAAAATTAATGGATTTTATTTTAAAGAAAGCAACCGAAAAAATAAAACGCTTCCATACCTTGTTAAGGTAAAAAAGCGCAACTGAATTATAAATTCCGGCAAAAAGACGCAAGCCGAGATTAACGGCTGACGGAATTTATAAAACGGCTGCACTTTTCATAGCCCAAAAATGTTCCGGCGACAAGCCGGCGACCGCGTGGTCACGGTACGGCAAGTATTCCGACTTATGAGGCTAACCTCAATTACGGTAATGGCTGTTGCGCCGGAATTTCACCGGACTTCCCTCTGATCCGGAAAAGCATTTCCGGAACCGAACCATGATATATTCAATTGTAATGCTACGGTTTGTATGCGTATATATTATCACGTAAAATAACGAAAGTCAATATTATACGGTAAAATAAAAATATGAGTAATTACTTTATAAAAAGACGAAATATCATATATTCGCTCTAATAAAATAAAAAAATGTAGATATTTATTCTGTATTTTTACTGAAAATCCCTTAAATACAGTTGAATAAATGTAAAAATATGCTATAATTATATAAAAATCATTAATATACGGGGGAGATCATATGGCATTGATACGCGAAATAATGTTTACAATTGATGAAGATCCATGCTTTACCTCGTCCTTTATATTAACGCAGGCTTCAACGGGGTATTTGAAATTGAAAAATTGGGACAGCCGTGTTATCGGCATGGAAATTGACATTCTTTTTAATTCACGCTTCGTGGAATTTTTTCATGAAATCAGAGATGTAATAACCAACAGCGGTGAAAGCCTGATATTTATAAAGGAAATTGAGGGAAGCTTTTGGAAGCTGGAGGTTAATCAGGTAAGCAAATCGATTATTTTTTTCGGTACCGTTATTAATAATGCTTCGGAATTGAGAGATTATTATCTTTCCAGCGAGCTGGACTATATGGATTTTTATTTAAAGCAAAAGCATTACAAGGACTCGGTTCTTATAAAAAACACCGAAAACGGATTTATTGTGGACAGTATAGGAATCGAAATAGAAAAAGCCACGGGTTTATCTCCGGGGAGGTCGATAAGCGAGGCGTTCGGTTATTTTAACTGCCTGGAATCCACCGAAATTCTGCAAAGCTGTCTTAGAGAAAACATTACTATACGTCATCTTGATACCTTCAGACGCGGCGGCATTAAAAAACGCGTTGTTCTGGAGCTTATACCTTTATGCCATAACAATAAATACATTTTAATAAGCTGTTACGCCATAGAAGACGAGCTGTTTTACAGACTGATTAAAAACAGAGTCGGTATAACATCCAAGGATTTTAATTATTTCGCTTTTCTTCATGTGGCGGTATACGGCTATATAGAGAGCATTAAAAAGTTTACCGTGATAAAAAGGAATATTAATTTCGCATGCCTTGCGGAAAAAAACGATTTAAACGAAATAATAACGCACGAGCTGCTTGAGCCGTGTCTTCGTCAGCATTTTCTCATAAGCAGGATAATTGAACTGGGGGGCGTTTCATATATCGCTGTCGCGCTTCCTTCGGTTGAAAGCAATGATTATTTGGTGTTCTTAGTTAAATACGATAAAATGAATCAAATTATCGAGGAATGCTTCTCATCACTGACCCCGAGGGAAAGGGAAATAACCGAGCTTATAATCGAAGGCTGTTCGACCAAAAGAATCGCCATTGAGCTTCATATAGCGGAAGGAACGGTTAAAAAAACCACATCGAACATATACAAAAAGCTCGGAGTTTATTCAAGAGTAGGCCTTATGCAGTATGTTTTCGGTAAATGACGGAGCGTTTTCATACAGCATATCGTTTATGACATCTTCCGCGTGTACAAAGTCAACTCCGTTGGCGTTGAGCAAATCGGCAATAAGTTCGGCGAACTTATAATCGTCCGTCAGATTATTTACGGAGCATTTTACCGTTCCGTTTTTATCGACACCGATTATACCGAAATATGTACCGAAATCAGCTTCGTCATTTAATACGGGCTTATAAATCGATCGGGACATTTCTTTAACATATTGATTTTTCATGTTGTCAACCCTTCTTATTTTTTATAATCAACATTATTATATATATAATAAAAATAGTAATCTGTAAATTATCATTTTGTTTATTTATATAATGCTGTTTGTAAGATGTTAGACAAATGTTTATATAATCGTTTAACATTATATTAATTTTACTAAATATAAGTTATACGGCGTCAATTTGTGCAAAATGCTAACAAAATGTCAACAAAAGATTATTAATATATTAATATTGTATAAATATCTAAGCAACGTTCAACTGCGGTAAAATAACAGCATCGTACACGGTGTTTACCGGTATATAGCAGCGCTTCAATACGCTTATATCGCGTAAGCAAATATGTAAATCCGTTTGCGGATTTTTATTAAACCCGTAATCAACGCCGCTTACGGCGAATATTATTCAATGGAATAATATTGCTGAAAGGAACGGCGCTCATGTGTTCGTACATATTAATGCAAATCAATTGCGGCCTGTTTGAAGGATACAGCCTTTTTTATCAAGATTCCGTTAGCTGTGCCGAAAGCATAGCGGTTCAGATGATTCATTCGGTCAGCACGGACAAAAAGCAAAAAATAACACTGGAATGGGAAGAAAGCGGCGCTATCTGCCATGCGGCATCGCAAAGCGCATCAGTACGGGCAAAGGTTTTTCCGGTGTCCGAAACCGAGCTGCTTTGCGAAACGCTTGCCGAAGCGTTTCGTTTGGATGCTTATGAACCGAAGGGAAGATGTAAGTACGGGCTTATTTATTCGCTTATAAAAGGACCGGCGAATATACGCCGCGTCAACGAAATGCTGATGGACAGATGGGTGTTCGCCGACACATAACGCGATTATACAATATGCTTTAAACAAATGTTATTGACATGACACGTAAAATGCCGTCAAGCCGCAACAGCTTTGCGCCAACGGCTTTACGCTTCGTACGGAAAGGAAAGGCTGCATATGCCCGACGACGATTTTTTCAACATGAACGAAAACGACGACGATGATTTGAAACTGCTTTCGGGTTTATCCGCCGATTCCGAAAAAAAAACACCGCAAAACGGGAAAAGACAGGAAAACAAAGCGAAAGACAATACCGAAAAAATATTACGGATTGCAGAGTATACCATTCTTGCCGCCGGGGGGCTGTGTATCGCCGCGGGCGGTACGGAAACGGGTATAAAAATCGTGGGTTTCGGCACGCTTTTTCTGCTTGCCGCTTTTTTCGTATATGCTCTTGTCCGCGAAATCATAAAAGGAAAAGCCGCGGAAACAGATAAAACAAAAGGAAAGCCCGAATAGAAAAGCGGCTTGCTCCGCGATAGGAAGCGTTATAATATTATGATAATAAATATACCTGAAAGTGTATTAACGATTATTGAAAAGCTCGTAAAAAACGGCTTTGAAGCTTATGTCGTCGGCGGCTGTGTGAGAGACAGCCTGTTGGGCGTTAAGCCGAAAGACTGGGATATCTGCACCGACGCCCTCCCGCGGGAAACGATACAATGCCTTGATGAATATACCGTTATTCCCACGGGGCTGAAGCACGGTACGGTAAGCGCGGTGTTCCCGGACGGAAGATACGAAATAACAACCTTTCGCAGGGACGGCGCGTATTCCGACAGACGGCATCCCGATAACGTCAGCTTTGACGCCGCGCTGAAGGACGACCTTGCCAGACGGGATTTTACCGTAAACGCCATGGCGTACAGCCCCGAAAGCGGGCTTGTTGATTTTTATTGCGGGTCAGACGATCTTAACAACGGAATTATAAACTGTGTCGGAAATCCGGACGACAGGTTTTCGGAAGACGCGCTGCGCATAATGAGAGCGCTGCGGTTCGCGTCGCTGTACGGCTTTGATATCGGACGCGCCGTAAAGGAAAGCATATTGAAAAACGCATCGCTTCTTAACGACATTTCCGCGGAGCGTATCAGGGACGAGCTATGCGGCTTTCTCACGGGTATGCGCTGCCGCGAATTGATGGTTGAGTTCGCGTCGGTTTTTGCCGTGATTATCCCCGGCTTGCACAAGGCAATCGGTTTTGACCGGGAAGACGAAAAACGCTCTGCGGACATATGGGAATACACCGCCGGCACCGTCGGCGCCGTGCCGCCAGATCTGACAATACGCCTTGCCGCGCTGCTTCACAAGGCCGCTCATGCCGCGCATATTATGAGAACCCTGAAATTCGATAACAGAACCATAAAAGCGGTATCGACGCTGGTTTTATATCATGACACACATATTGAAGCGGAGATTCCGTCCGTTTTGCGGCTGCTTAATAAAACGGATAAAGCGGGCTTTTTAAGCCTGCTTGAGTTGAAAAGAGCGATAATACAAAATAAAAACGCCGCCGATATCACCAATATGGAGCATTTGGAAAAAATAAAGCGGACAGCCGATATAATTTTTACGCGGAAGCTGTGCTATAGGCTTTCCGACCTTGCGGCGGACGGCAAAACCCTTATAGCCGCAGGCGTACCGAAGGGAAGAGATATCGGGATAATTTTGAACGACTGTCTGCAAAAGGTCATGCAAGGACGGCTTGCCAATACAAGAGCGGATATCATCGCCTATGTGAAGGACAGATATCCGAGCTTGACGCAAATAAATAACCATAATACATAAAACGCTTGCGATTAAATCACAATAAATCCGTAAAAAGCTAAAGGCTAAAGGCTTTCGCCGTAAGCCGTTGACGTTCTTATGAATTATTGTTTATTACTTATATAACGTCATTTTGGCATAAGTTATACAGAATATAAAAAAGCAGTAAAAACCTTAGGATAAACCGACGGTATTTACTGTTTTTTTGCATTTATTATTTTTTAGTGTATTGTATAAAAAAGTTGTAAAAAAATGATAAAAGTACCGGCAAAGTCCGTTTTATCGGACACCTCTTGTGGTAAAGTAATATTGTAGACAGATTTTTACTAAAATATTAACTAAATATGAAACATATGTTCGGGAAATCAAAGCAAGGCTTTATATAATTTAATGTATCGGTAATAAAATAATTAAATTATTATTACTAATAATTCAATGTTTTATGTATAAAAAAACATCAGGCGAAAAACACCTGATTCAAGGAGTATCATACTCCTTTTTTTACCATAAAAACCAAAAAACAGCCCCGTTTATGGGACTGCTTTTATTGTATATCGGCTCATTTTTTCGTTGCGGCAAACAATCTTTCCATTTGAATTCGTTTCATATCCAACGTGGGATGAACATATCTTCTCATAGTAATGGTTACATCGGCGTGACCGAGAATTTCCGACAACGATTTGGGATCGAAGCCCACCTCCACGCATTTTGTGGCAAAGGTATGACGCAGAGCGTGAAACGTATAATCGGGCAGACCGCAGCTTTTTAGTATTTTTTTATATCTGTTGTAAACGTTCCGCGGATCGGGGCATTGCGCGCTTCCCGTGATAATAAAGTCATCCGTAGCTTGCCGTCTTTTATACAAAAATTTCATGGATGCCTCCGGCAGAGGGATTACCCTTTCGGAACATTCCGTTTTCGGCGTATCAACGGAAAGAACGGTTTTCGCGCCGTGTCCGCCCTTGGTGTTTTTAATTCTGCTGACGCTGCGCGACACGGTCACGGTGTTGCATGTAAAATCGATATCCGACCATTTAAGCCCGCAAAGCTCCCCCAGCCTCAGCCCGGTCATTATGCCGAGCGTTATGCCCATGTCGATCCTTTCCTCTTGCGGCGCAAGGCTTTTCACCAGTTTATGCAGCTCGCTTGCGGTAAATATCTGCATTTTTTTCGGCTTTTGCCTCGGCAGGCGGAATTTAATCGCGCGCGGCAGATTATAGTCATGCTCGTTTAGATATTTCACAACCTGTTTTAAAAGTATCAGCACATCGGTGACCGTCTTGGCGGAAAGCGGCTTGCCGTTTTTGCCCCCTTTTTCCAGCAGAAAAGCTGAAAAAGCCGAAACCGCGGACGTCGAAAGCCCGCCTATGCTCATATCCCGGAAATACGGCTCTATATAACGCCTGATCATCCCGTCATATTTATCACAGGTTGTCACTTTTACTCTTATATTCATATTCTCATACAAGAACCATTCCCTCACCGCCGCGATAACGGTTATGCCGGCGGCACAATCGCCGTTTTGCATATCGCAGGCAAAAAGCCCGTTTACCGCGCATAGCTTTTTGGCTTTTGCTTCGGCATAATCCGCGCCGTAAACATATCCGAACACGGCTTTACCGTTATCGTCGTAATCCCTGATATATCTCGCTTCCCATCTGCCGTCTTTTCTTTGCCTTATGTTTTCGCCTTTCCGTGCCATTTTCCACCCTCCTTTCTTTTTAGATTTACCGGAATTTTCTGACCACTTATTCCTTAAAATACGACCATTATCAAAACAGGAATTTTAAGGAAAATACAACACCGAAAAATTAAATATTATTCATATTGATTGCGCATTATCACAAAATAATTATTTATTTGTCTTGACAAATTAGGTTATATCTGCTATGATTGTTACAACATAGTTCCCAAATCATGTCATTTATATATGGAGTATGATACTCCATGTAAAAAACGGCGTGTAAAATGGCGGAAAAACGCCGTTAAAATCATAAAAAATACATTCAAAACGCTCGGAAGATAAAATCAAAACGCTTGTAAAAAATATTCAAAACGCTTGAAAACCTTTACCTATAAAGCATTTTAAACATTCGATTGTTTTAATAACGCAATATACCCGGGGAGGTGATTATATGCTTATCGCCGTTTATCTGGCTGCCGGCGCGGCGACCGTCTACTTTCTGGAAAAAAAGCGTATGCGCTTGGCGTCGGCGCTTTTTGCGGTGCTGCTCGGAGTGCTGGCGTTTTACGCGCTGCTTATCCCCGCGGACGGAACGCCGCCGGGTATTATGCGGCGTTTTATGGATGCCGAAACATATAATTATCTGCGCAACGCGGTGACGGAGGATATTTTCAGCGGTCACATTACGGTAAGCGTAATGCTGGTCGTCAACGCCGTGCTGGGCATGACGGCGTTCTTCGCCGGGGCGTTAACCGTTACGCGGGCCGTAAGGCGCATTATAAAAAGCCTGCGGACGTTTTGCGTTGTTTTAAGGGAAAAATCACACAAAGCGGAACCTGCGTTCCGTATGCGGAAGACGGGGCAAAAGCGTTTCAGCGAATTCTGCCGTATGCTTAATTAATATGTCCGTTTATAAGTAAAATAAACAACAATATTTTAAAGGAGATTAATATGAAAAAAACAAAAAGACGCGGCTTTACCATAGTTGAGCTGGTTATCGTCATTGCGGTAATAGCCATACTCGCGGCTGTGCTTATTCCGACCTTCTCTAACATAATCAAAAAGGCGAACATTTCTTCCGACAAGCAGCTTGCCAGAAACATGAACGCCGCGCTCGCGGCGGCGGACGCGGAAGGCGTGGTCGTGGAGGATATTTCCGACGTACTGCAGATAGTAAACGCGGCGGGCTATATCCTTGAAAACCTCAATCCCACCACGGAAGGCTATTATTTCGTGTGGGACGAGGAAACAAACCAGATTCTGTTTATCAACGACAGCTACGAAGTGATCTTCAATTCAAGGGATTTCAGCGATAACAAAGTGGATTGGTGGTGCACCGTAAGCTCCGTTGCGGAAATTCAAAAGATCTCGACCGCGGGCATTTCCCTTTATTTTGAAAAAGACATTACCGGAGATCTTGCGCTTACAAAGGTAGTGGGCTTTGATACGGGCTATTTCACCCTTACGGGGGATCTTTCAATCAGCAGCGCTGACACCGTCACAGTAGTGCTTAAGGGCAATATCGTGGGGAATGTAACGATTGACGCGCCCAATGCCACAATCAAGCAGTACGGCTCTATAAACGGTGACGTAACTGTAACAAGCGTCGCAAGCACCTCGTTTGATATCTTCGGCTATATAAGCGGCATGCTTCAGGCCTTGAAAGGGCATATTAATGCAGAAAACAGCGGCAATGTAGCCGAAATAGTACTGCC
>JAQVQF010000103.1 GCA_028701715.1 Eubacteriales bacterium
TTTATTTTCCATCGTTATTTTAAAGCTTTTATAAAAGGGCATCTCAAAATAAGAATTCAAGCCCTTCCTTGGGTTGACGCATACCGCAAGGGTTGAAATCTGCTTGTATTCGCCGTAATTGGCGTTGCAGAAAAAATCACAAAGCGGCGCCTCCACCGACGGCTTTTCGCTATTATCCCAGAACATACGCAGTATCAGCGGGCGTTTGTCGCCGGACGAATCGGTCATCCAGATATGCTTGATAACGCCCTGACCGAGTACATCGGCAATGACGGCGGTCTCGCCCGCTTTGATAATTACATAAGGCGATACCTTCCAGCCCTTACCTAAATCTCTGGCGCAGGCCGCGCCTGTGCCTTCGGTTGCCATGCCGCCCTTTCCTTTTTCTCCGTTTTTGTTTTCCGCCGAAATCGACCTGCTTTTCGCATCGGAAAGCAGGGTCAGTTCGTGCATTCCGAAGCCTAATCCGTTGTACATCATACTTCCTCCTAATTGATGTTAATATTAACCGTACATGGTTGCGAATTTCCCAGCCATTCGTTCACGTAATAGGTGAAGGTGTCGCTGCCGGTGTAATCCTTTTCGGGATAATAGGTGAAAGTCCCGTCGCGGTTTACGGTCACCGTGCCGTGCGACGGCGAAACCGCTATGAAATATCTTGTTATATCGCTTCCTCCGGAAATTTTTCCGGTGCAAGCGGTATTTTTATTTGCGTTTATGCTTATATCGCTATTTTTCAAAGGAGTGGTAACAAGCGTACCTTTCGCAAATTGATAGGTATAATCATAAACAAGCCTGTATTCGGGAATGTCCGAACGGCACGCCATGCCGAAGATGTCATGGCTTTGAAAATACATGTGCATGGCGTCGGTCATATATCCGTAATCGGCGCCGCCCTTTAGATAGGCGAAATATTTGCGCAGATACAGCTCGTTTGCGGGAACCAGCCAGGATATTTCCAGCTCTATGGACATATTATTGGCTTTTGCCAGCTCTGCGGCCTGCTCTATCCTTGTGAACTGAGTCACGTCATCGAAGGCGAAATTAGGCTGAAGGCAGGCGGTATCAAAGCCGTAGGATTCCCAGTCGGTATTCCCGTACGCCGAATAGTAGGGTATCCAGAAGAATTGATAGCCTTTCGAGTGGACGGTATCCGATATGCCGGTGAGTGTTTCCGCGTCGCCGGACGCAATATCCTCCCTGTACCAGTAAAAGCCGGAAAGACGAATGTTTTCGTAATGCTTATCCTCAAACGAATTTAATACGAGCTCGATAAACCATTCCGCGACCTTTATTCTGTCGGAAAGCGTTGAGAGGTCTTCGCTTTTTCCGTCGCCGTCCACGTCGCCGAAATCGGTTATATCCGGCGAAAGATATATCAGCGTAGGATAGACATTACAGACATAATCTGTGATACCGAGGATATCCTTGACCTTCCCGACTGTTTTATCGAGCGCGTCGAAGCCTACGCCGTCTCGAAACAGCAGCTCGTACAGCTCAACCCAATCGGCCTTGTAATTTTCCGACCACGCGTTGCCGCCGGTGGAAAGCCCGCTCGGGAGATAGAGGAAGGAATCGAAAAAGGTGTCCGTTATGTCGCCGTTTTTGTCGATATAAGCCACATAAGGCAGCAGAAAATCCTCGTCGGCGTTTATTCCGTTGTAATATACAAGCATTATATCTTTAGCTCCGCCTAACATATCGGGGTCTGATGCGGCATATTCGCCCTGTTCCGAAGTTGGGGTAAAATAGGAATATGTTATACCGCTGTTTTCAAGAACAGTCGCTCCTGCGGTGTTCTTTGTGCCGTATATTTCTATTTCGTCAAGGAATACATGCGCATACACCGAAAAATCAATCCTTGCGAACCTTGCACGGTATCCTTTGTCAAGATTTACGACAAGCGGCGAACGGCGTTCGTCACCGCTGACCTCAAAATGGCTTGACGACGAAACGGGGTACCATTTTATACCGTCGTCGGAAAGGTACAGCTTTACGGTTTCGGGCACATAAATCGCCCAGCCTGTATATTTGAGGAAATCGATCTTAAAACCGGTGACGGATGAATAATGCCCAAGATCGTATATTATCGTTCTCACGCTTCCGCCCTGCACATGCGCCCATTCACCGCTGTAGCAATAGGTGGTGGAGGCATATTTTCCGTCGGTGAGAAGGGTTGTTGACTCTCCGTCGTTCGTATCGGAATAACTTAAATCCAAATTCGGTTTGCTTGCCATCTGCTGGGTCAGCCCGCGTATAAGGTTTTGATTTGTGTTGTAATCGGAAAGTGACGCGCTCCAGTATGATCCGTCATCCGACGCAAGCTCGATATCGCCGAACAATACCTCCATGGATGAATTTTCCTGTTGCTCGTTTGCATAAACGAATATTTCCTCAGCCCAGTAATAAGAAGCGTATTCGGAGGAAGAAAGCGAGAGCTTGAAATACCTCGCCGAAATACATTCGTCAAAGGTGAGGGTATACATAAAGGTGTTCCCGTCCGATGACGGAGCATATACCCGACCTATATATGTGTAATTCACATTGTCGGACGAAACGTAAAAATCCGCATAAACGGGGTAATATACCCCTACCGAATGCTGCGACAGGAAAGAGCCGCCGAAGGAATAAAGATTGTCATATACTTTACCGAGATCAAGCGTTACGGTTGATGAATCCGAAGCGTCGAACGAAGTCCAGTAGCTTTTTTCGTTGAAGGTGACTAAATCCATACCGTCGGTCAGCACCGTGTTGTCGTTTGTCAGCCTCGGCGACACCGAAGCGGTATCCACCGTCACCGCAGCGCCGTATGAAACAAGCGCGCTGCCCTTTGAGTCATCATAGGCTTTCCCCGATTGCACCTCGGAAACCGTTGCTTTTTGAGAGGATAAAATATAAGCTTCGATTATTTCTTCGGCGTATCGGTCCTCGGGCGATTTCTCGTCCGCGTAAACTGAAATTTCGTCTATGAAAACCCAGTAGGACAGGCGGGTCACCGAAAATCTGACATATCTTGCGCTCGCGGTTTCTTCAAGGGACAGCGCCGCTTTCTGAACCGTGCTTTCGGCATATGCAGGGATAACCGCCTGCCCCGCGCTTGTCCAGTTTATATTATCGGCGGAATAGGAAACCGTCACCGAGCCGGGGATATTAATTCCGGCTTGTTTTGTGGCAAGATAGCTCAGTTCGAAGGAATAAACGGTATTATAGACCTGACCGAGGTCGACGGTTATCGTGCAGTTGGCTTCGAATCCGCAGAAAGCGTTATCCGAATAAGAGGCGGAGCCGTTTAATCCGTCGGTCAGCTCCAGCCCGTCGTCGGCGTAATTTGCCGCCGGAGCGGACGACAATACATAGCTTTTCCCGTTGGAAACCGCCGTTTTATAGGTAAATCGGGATATCGGCAGAATACCCAGTATATGCAGCCTCACATGGATATAGTCGGTGGTGTTTATTATACCGTTATTGTCTATATCGGCGGCATATTTCTCGTTGTCGTTCAATGCGATAATGCCGAGTATTGCCAAACGGATTCTAATATAATCGGTTACCGTTATGGCGCCGCTGCCATCAACATCGCCCTTGAAATATGAAGCCGATTCCGAAGCCGCCGAGATTTTCAAAACGGCTCCGTCGGTAAAAAGCGGCAGCAGAAGAAAAAACGCAAGAATAAAACAGAGCTTTTTCATTGTTCCAAATCCTCCGGCGAAATAATTGTTTCAATAATTTCATTATATACCCTTTGCGCGTAACGCTTGTAGCTTGCGTCACAGGGATGAAGTCCGTCGGTGAAAACGCTTGAATTTTCAAGCGACCAGGTATACATATCTATTATGGGAAGGCTGTTTTCCTCTGCGATTTCAAGGTTGAGCGGCATCGCGTGGGCGACTATCCTCGCCGCCCATTCCTCCCACGGCCATATCGTGGAATAAAACAGCGTGGATGGTATGCCCATGAATATCTGTGCGTTTTCGTTGACCACGTAATAGGAATCGAAAAACAGCTTGGCGCTTTCCTTGTATTTAACCTCCCTTTCGGGATTTGTCCAGTCCTTGTATTCCTGACCGGGATTGCAATCGTTCGTGCCGAGAATAAACAGCACCACATCCGGCTTGAAAGCCTTGGAGGCGGTATATTCGGCGGTTTTGTTGTATGCGTAATAGTCGGTGTTTATAAGCGAATAGCCGTCTATTCCGAAGTTTTTTACATAATAATTATAACCGAGCATCTGTTGGAGATATGCGGGATAATTTTGTATATTGGGGTAAGCGGAATTGGCGCCTTTGGTTATGGAATCCCCCACGCATGCGACCTTAACGAGCGTACAGGTGCCGTCGATTTCCGTATCCGTCGCATTTCTGCCGTCCGACGAGGCTATGTAATCCATAAGCGCCATACAGCCGTTATATACCGCGCAGGCGTTATTACCCACGACGGCGACCTTGGTTCCCGATATAATGATTTTATAAGCATTAAAAGCGAAATCTCTTTCCCTGTAATTCCCGACAAGCTCTCTGCCGTCGGCAAGGCCTATTATAATTTCGTTTTCGCCTTGTGCCGTATTTTCGGGATAAGATGAAATAACGGCGTCGGCGTTTTCGTCGAGATAGCCCTTGAAAAGCGAGGCAACATCGCTGTATTTCGCTTCGTTTTCCGTGGAAGCGTAAATAATATTGAAATCGCCTATAAAAACACCGTTAATTGCCGCTCCCTCAAGCGGATAAGGATAATCAAAGTGATAGCTGAAATCGCCGCCGAGCTCGACTCCTCTTGCGGTTATCAGATTATCGATAAAATACTCTACGGCGGTTTTTACCGTGTCTTTACCGTTAGAGCAGAAATATAAGCTGCCGCCCACGGATTTTATCATAAAGTCGCGTCTGTTCATACCCTCTGTAAGCGTTTCCGCTATGCCGTCGTTAATTTTTCCTATTACTATGGAATTATCGGGCAGGGTATAACCGTTTGAGTATTTTACGATCGGAAACTCAAGCCCGCTCGCTTCCCTGACAGCGTCGGCAAGAGCCTGCGCTTCGTCGGCATAGGTGTGGAAATATACTATTGTATATATCACGGGTTCCGGTTCTTCCGATACCTCGCGGGATTCCTCTTCGGATGAAGTATCCGTAATTGTGTTTTTTTCGCATGAAAATAAACTAAAAGTAATAATAACGCTCAATAAGGCGCAAATATAACGCTTCATAAAAATAAATCACTTTCTTTTATAATCTCTTTAACGGTGAGAATATCGGCGGACACCTGAAATTTAATTTCGAAACCGGAAAACACAAAGCCGTAAACGCGTTCGCTGTCGTCCTGATAAGAAGGACGCGGGTCGTTGGAAAGCAGATCGATAAGTGCGTCGCGCTTTTCCCGCGGTATGGACGAAAGGAGAGCGTCGGGTATTTCTACCTGCAGTGTATATCCCATAACCTCTTCGGCAAATCCGCCCGCCGCGTCGGCGATGCTGTCGGTATAGGAGAGGTAGGGCTTGATGTCATATATCGGCGTGCCGTCCATACAGTCCGCTCCCGAAACGGTGATAACGGGTCCCTTTGGAGTGTCGAATTCGATACGCTCTATTTTAACGGCGGATAACGCTATGGGGTTGGGTCTGTACGGCGAACGGGTGGCGAACACCCCCATTTTCGTGTTCCCTCCCAGCCTCGGAGGGCGGACGGTGGGTTGAAATTTATCTGTAACCGATTCGGAAAACTTCCAAACAAGCCATATATGGCTGTAGCCGTCAAGCCCGCGCAGCGCGTCGGGATTGCGGTATTCCGGTTCGAAAATGATATGTGCCGTCAGCTTTCCGACCAGCCCCGCCTGACGGGGGAGTCCGAATTTGGACGGGAAATCCGTGTATATATGTGCGACTGTTTTCATTTTATCGTTATTCAAAGCAATGCCTCTTTTTAATATCGTGCTTACGGCCAAAGCGTTTTGTCCTCGTAACAGAGTATGGATTTTTCAAGCCAGTACATATATTCCGCCTGCGGGCAGTATTTTTCATAATTTTTATTTTATGGTAAAGCTGCCGTCCGTCGCCCGCATCGTGCCATATATCGGCGAATATAAAGTCAAAATTACCGTTCTTAACCTTGTTTTCGGCGTAATTAAAAGCGTCCGCGCATATAAGGCGTATTTTATCCCCGTGGGGGAACTGCGGCAGGATATATTGCGCAAACAAAGAAATCGCTTCCTCGCTTATATCCACTGCGGTCACCGTCGTCACTTCATGCTTTTCCGATGCCATATAAGTAAAATAACCCAGCCCGAGCCCGTAGGTCAGCACGTTTCCGTGAGCTTTTTCTATCGCCGGCAGGGTTGTGACTATTTCGTTGGGCATCAGCGTCATCCACTCGCGCCCGTTTTCAAGGACAGCGGGGTACTTGAACTCCTGCGTGAAAAATCCCAAACGCGGTATCAGACGCTTATCGTCGGTCACAAGGAAATCGTCGCGTACAAAGACCTCGCAAGGCTTAAGAGATATCATTTTCAAAGCCCATTTACCGTTGCTTACGGAAGGAATGCCAATGTTTTTGCAAAACGGATCGTTTTCAAATTCGGCGGCTTCAAGCTCCTTTATCATCGGGATATAATAATCCCTGAAGAAAGCCTTATCCTTTCCCGAAACATCAAGCCCGCACAGGCACGCCAGGCATTCCGCGTATGCGTGACCTTTGGTTATACCGCAGTTTACGGAAAGCTCGTTTATCATATCCGTTGTAACGGCCGGTGACGAAAGGTTTAATAATGCGCTCGCAATTTGTACTATACAAGCGTTGTATTGCTTAATCTACTTATCGTTTATCACCGTCCGGCGGGATTCGTTTTCCGTATCGTTCATGTAAAAAAGCTGCCTTGCCTGTTATAAAATTATATCGTATATTATTATAACAGAGCTGTGAGAAAAGTCAATGTAAAACGTTAAAACATAGAGTGTAAAATGGCAAAGTAAAATAAGTGCATTTTATACAATTTATTTAATATAACCTTGTATAAAATCTCTATATTATTTATTGATATTCAACCAAATGGGGTATACAATATATATCTTGTTGGGGTATATGCTTTCCAATAAAATTGTTATATTAATTAGAATCTCAGGGGTTTGTTGTGGATTATTATCAGATTTTTCTCCCTTTGGCGCTTCTGCTCATGATGTCAAAGGTATTGATGAAGCTATGCGAAAGAATTAAAATACCCTCCGTCATAGGCATGCTGCTTGCCGGTATGCTTGTCGGGCTTATAAATTATATACCGGGACAGAATGTATTAACCTCGACTGCGACCGAAGGCCTGGGAATGCTCGCCAAGATAGGAGTGGTTCTGATTTTATTTTCGGCGGGGCTTGAAACAGATCTGAAAAAAATTAAAAGCATAGGCGGACCGGCTGCGGTGATAACCATGGCGGGCGTTATAGTGCCGATGACGTTGGGCTTTGCGGTCGCAACCTTATTCAACGGTGGCTTTGCCGCGCTTAACCGCGAAACCATACTGACAAATCTTTTTTACGGAACCATCCTTACCGCCACGTCCGTCAGCGTCAGCGTTGCGACCTTGCGCGAGTCGGGCAAGCTGGACACCAAGGTCGGCACGACAATCGTCGCCGCCGCGATAATAGACGACATACTCGGTATTGTGGTGCTTTCGGTTGTTTTGGCTATGAAGAGCAACGGTACGGGTGCCGGCAGCATCAGTCCGTGGATAGTTATTTTCAGAACTCTGGCTTATTTCGTCGTAGTGGCGATAATCGCCTTCTTTGCGATGAGATTTTTCAGAAAGCTCGACGAAAAATATCCCCATCACCGCATTATTCCTGTTTTCGGACTTGCGTTCTGTTTTTTGGTAGCCTATATAAGTGAAAAATATTTCGGTATCGCCGACATCACCGGCGCTTATATCGTCGGACTTATACTTTCCACAAATTCCGACAGCAAGTATATAGACAGAAAAGCCGATATTCTCGGATATATGATATTCGCTCCCATATTTTTCGGCAACATAGGCATATCGACACGGTTTTCGGGCATTAATACGGATATGGTTTTTTTCGGTGTGATGTTTATAATCGCCGGAATAGCCGGTAAAGTGATGGGCTGCGGAACCGCTGCGTTTTCCTGCCGTTACAGCCTCGGCGATTCGCTCAAGGTGGGTGTCGGCATGATGGTAAGAGCCGAGGTGGCGTTGGTCACCGCTCAAAAGGGGGTCGAAAACG
>JAQVQF010000104.1 GCA_028701715.1 Eubacteriales bacterium
ATCCATTTTTGTTTTACCTTTTTATAACGGGTTAATTATATAGCTGCATTGCTTTTTCGATATCGCCGTTTATTATCAGGCTCACCGAATCGAAAACGGCGTCATATTTTTCGGCGATGGCGTTTCGATCGCCGACGGTCAGGTCCGAAAGCACCCAATCGGCAAGGTCATAATCGTCACGGGGCTTTAAGCCGACGCCGATTTTTATCCGCGGAAAGCTTTCCGTACCGAGATGTTCGACGATCGATTTGATCCCGTTGTGTCCGCCGTCGCTCCCGCTCCTGCGTATGCGCAGCTTTCCCACGTCGAGAGACGCGTCGTCAAAGATGACGAGTATGTTTTCGGCGTTCAGCTTATAGAATCGCGCCGCGTCCGCCACCGCTTCGCCGGAATTGTTCATATAGGTCTGCGGCTTCATGATAAGCGTCTTTTTGCCCGCTATTATACCGGTTCCGGTTTTTGACATATGCTTCAGCCTTTTTATTTCTATGCCCGCTCTGCCGCCGATATAATCCACGGCGTTAAAGCCCGTGTTATGGCGTGTTTTAACGTATTGTGTTCCTATGTTTCCGAGCCCGACGATTATAAAATCGATCGGGGATTTGGTTTTGACGAAAAACATGTGACCCCTTGCCTTTCCGCGGCCGTTAATTCTGTTCGCGGATATGATTTTAACGCTAATTACGTTATTTGTCAACCGGAATTATCAATATCCGTGCCGTATCCCGTAAAAAATAATAAAAAGGATATGGACTTTTCTGTAAATTATGCTATAATGGTTCATCATGTTAATTTTGTTTTTAACTTTTAATTATTAATACGTTTATTTCCGTTAATAATAATCATTGTCTTGATTATTCGTATATTAATACGTTTTATAACAAAGGAGCAGGAGCAGTAAATGAGTAAGAAATATGTATATCTGTTTTCCGAAGGAAACGAAAGCATGCGCGGTATATTGGGCGGCAAGGGTGCAAACCTTGCGGAAATGACCAATCTCGGCATGCCCGTTCCCCAGGGCTTCACCGTATCCACCGAGGCCTGCATGAAATATTACGAAAACAACGAATCTGTTTCTCCCGAGCTTATCGGAGATATTTACACCTATATGATACAAATGGAGGAAATGACGGGCAAGCAGTTCGGCTGTCCCGAAAATCCTCTGCTGGTTTCGGTGCGTTCCGGAGCGAGAGCATCCATGCCCGGCATGATGGATACCATACTCAACCTCGGATTAAACGACCTTGTCGTCGAAGGGCTTGCCAAGCTTACCGGCAATTCCCGCTTCGCATACGATTCCTACAGAAGATTCATACAGATGTTTTCCGACGTGGTTATGGGTGTTCCTAAGTCCGAATTTGAGCAGATTATCGACTGTCTAAAAACAAAAAAGGGAAAACATCAGGACATTGAGCTGGACGAAGCCGACATGAAGCACATTTTGAAGGAATTCAAAAAGCTTTATTTTCGGCATATGGGAAGCGATTTTCCCCAGGAACCCAAAACGCAGCTTATTGAAGCCATAAAGGCGGTGTTCCGTTCGTGGAACAACGAACGCGCCGTCATATACAGAAGGATGAACGACATTCCTTCGTCGTGGGGCACCGCCGTAAACGTACAGTCGATGGTTTTCGGCAATATGGGCGCGACCAGCGGCACGGGCGTTGCGTTCACCCGCGACCCCTCAACGGGCGAAAAGAAGCTTTACGGGGAATTTCTGATGAACGCTCAGGGCGAGGATGTCGTCGCCGGCATACGCACGCCCCAGCCCATATCCGAGCTTGCCGCCGCCATGCCGGAAGCGTATGAGCAGTTTTTGAAAATAGCCGACACCCTTGAAAAGCATTACAGGGATATGCAGGATATGGAATTCACCATTGAAAACGGCAAGCTCTATATGCTGCAGACCAGAAACGGCAAGCGTACCGCCGCCGCCGCGCTGAGGATCGCCGTTGACCTTGTGGACGAGGGCATGATAACCGAGGACGAGGCGATAATGAAGGTTGAGCCCAAGCAGCTGGATTCGCTGCTGCATCCGCAGTTCGACATAATTTCTCTCAAGCAGGCAAAACCGATTTCCTCCGGGCTTCCCGCTTCCCCCGGAGCGGCCTGCGGACGCGTGTATTTCACCGCCGAGGACGCCAAGAAGGCCGGCGAAAGGGGCGAAAAGGTCATCCTTGTCCGGTTGGAAACCTCTCCGGAGGATATTGAGGGCATGTATGTTTCCGAAGGCATACTGACCGGCCGCGGAGGCAGAACCAGCCATGCGGCCGTCGTGGCGCGCGGCATGGGACGCTGCTGCGTGGCGGGCTGCGGGGCCATGAAGGTTAAGGAATGCGAAAAATGCTTCATCATAGACAATCATGTTGTGCATGAGGGTGATTATATCTCTATCGACGGCTCAACGGGTAATATTTATATAGATGTCATTAAAACGGTGCCGGCGGGTATTTCGGGCGATTTCGCAAGATTTATGTCCTGGGCGGACAAGAAACGCCGCCTGAAGGTCAGGACCAACGCCGATAATCCCAAGGACACCGAACAGGCTGTCGCTTTCGGTGCCGAGGGTGTCGGGCTCTGCCGTACCGAGCATATGTTTTTTGTCAACGATCGTATACACGCCATGCGTGAAATGATAGTTTCGCGTACCGCCGTGCAAAGAAAAAAAGCGCTCGACAAGCTGCTGCCAATGCAGAAGAGCGATTTTACGGGCATTTTCAGAGCGGCGAGGGGTTACCCCGTTACCATACGATTCCTCGATCCGCCGCTTCATGAATTTCTACCCTGCGACAAGGAGGAAATCGAAGCAATCGCCGTATCCATGGGCATGACCTACGATGAGCTGAACACCGTTGTAGTTTCCCTGCACGAATCGAACCCCATGATGGGTCACCGCGGCTGCAGGCTTGCGGTTTCTTATCCGGAAATATATGAAATGCAGACCAAGGCTGTCATAGAAGCCGCTCTTGAGGTCAATCTCAACGACAGCATGTCGGTTGAGCCGGAAATTATGATACCTCTCGTGGGCGACGTCAACGAGCTGAGATATGTCAAGAAAATCGTAACGCAGACCGCCGATAAAATTATAGCGACGTCGGGCATGAAGCTTTCATATAAGGTGGGCACAATGATAGAGATACCCAGAGCGGCGGTCATGGCGGATGAAATCGCCACCGAAGCGGAATTTTTCTCTTTCGGCACAAACGACCTCACGCAGATGGCCTTCGGCTTCTCACGCGACGACGCGTCAAAATTCCTTGACGATTATTACGCCAAGGGTATTTTCGAATCCGATCCCTTTGCGAGGCTCGACACCGCGGGAGTCGGCAAATTTATAAAGCTCGCGTCAGACCTCGGCCGCACAACGCGTCCCGACATCAAGCTGGGTATTTGCGGCGAGCACGGCGGCGATCCCTCAAGCGTGGAATTCTGCCACAACGCCGGGCTGACCTATGTTTCCTGCTCGCCGTTCAGGGTGCCGATAGCCAGGCTGGCGGCGGCTCAGGCGGCGATAAAAAGCGAAAAAGCAAAATAAAGCCGAAATACGGTAAATTATGACTATACGAGGTTATGACAATGAGACTTGACGAAATTACCGCTGCAGAAAACGAAAACACACGAAAAGTCGAAAAGTGTTTCAGGCATGATCTTTCGGTAATACTCGCCTCCGCCTGTCTGCTTATAATCCTGCTGTTCTCAGGCACGGGTTTTTACTATCTGCTTTATGCGTTGAGGAATATATTTCCAAAGCTTATAGCGGACTGGAATAATATATCTCTCGAACAGGCTAAAGGGCTTTACTCCGCTTTTTACAATTCGGAAATTCTCGAAAACTCCGTCAGCTTGATATCGTATCTTCTTTCAATATTCATACCAGTTCTGTTTGCGAAGAAATTCCTTATAAACAAACCCAAGAAGCTGTATCCGTTAAAAGCCGAATTCCCCGCCAAAGCGGGCTCGTTTATCTTTTTCTCCATCGGGCTCTGTTATGTGGTGAATATATTATGCGCTCTGCTGTTTCAAGACCTTTATCCCGAAACGGGCGGAAGCGGCACCGGCGGTATAATAACCGTTATCGTCAGCTTTATAATGGTTGTTATCATTGCGCCTTTCGGCGAGGAGCTGGTGTTCCGCGGCGTGTTTTTTCAGTCGCTGTCCCATTACGGTCAGCCCTTCGCCATATTTTTATCGGCTTTGATCTTCGGACTTGCTCACCGCAACCCTCCGAGCGTGATAAACGCTTTTGTGATGGGAATTTGCCTTGCCGTCGGCTTTGCCAAGACGCGTTCCATAACGGTATGCGTGCTTATCCACCTTGCCAACAACGCCTTTGCCTTTATGGTGCCTTATTTGGTTTTGGGCATGAATGTCGAAGCGCTTGCGATTGTTATAGCCTTTGCCATGCTTACCGTGGCGGGTTTTACCGTGGCGATGATTATAAACTACACCGTGAACAAAAAATCCGGCATTCTGTACTATGACGACATGAAATGCGATTTTCCGCGTTTAAACGGCGGATTGTTGAGATATCGTCTGTTAACAAACTTTTTCTTTCTTTTTTATATTTTGCTTGTGGCCGCCGGGGCGGCGTTGCTGTATATCTGATATGACATACGACGAAAAATTCATGAAAAAAGCGATACTGCGGGCAAAAAAAGCCTACGCCGAAGGCGAAGTGCCTATCGGCTGCGTTATAGTGTGTGACGGCAAAATCATCTCTTCCGGCCGGAACAGGCGCGAAACCAAAAAAAACGCTCTGCTGCATGCCGAAATTTCCGCCATATCCGCCGCTTGCGAAAAGCTCGGCGCCTGGCGGCTTTGCGACTGCGAGCTGTATGTGACGCTCGAGCCCTGTCCCATGTGCGCGGGCGCCGTTATAAATTCACGCATTAAACGCGTTATATTCGGCGCTTTTGACCCCAAGGCCGGGGCATACGGTTCGGTTATAAATCTTAACGAATATCCCTTCAATCACAAATGCGCCGTTACCTCCGGAGTGCTTAAGGAGGAATGCGCAGGGCTCCTTTCTGATTTTTTCCGCACCCTGAGAAAATAGCATATTGACGGCTTGAACTATTTGCCCGCTTTACGGGTTGAAAAATAAAAGACCGGAAATACTAAGCACGGTGATGGATTACGGATTTCAGTAAGTTTTACAAGGACTCAACGGTATCCGACACGAAACGGAAAAACGCTAAAAAATCGGCAAGGGATGTTATTTCCGAAAGGTTTTTTACATTCGCCACGGCCGCTTTTATCGGGTTTGCCTTTTGTTTCGGTATTTTTTATATGTTTCGCTTTTTTTCTTTTCTGCTGACGGCGGTAAATGTAAATTTCGATTATCTTTTCGCGGCAATGGTTTATTTTCTATGCTTTCCGGTCATAAAGGGAATTTATAATTTTAATTCATCCTTTTTATTGACAGGAAAGATAAATTTATATATAATCTTCAAAAGCTATTACAACGCTCAAGCCTTCGTCGAATCGTTGGAGCATTCCCTGCTTTGCCTTATCATGCTGGGATTTTTGATTTTCCCCTTCGCCCTTACCGCCGCATTGCCGTATATATTTTATACCGAAGACAGAATAACCATTGTTTTCGAGGTTGCTTCCCTTTTCCTGCTTGTGTTCGGAAGTCTTTTATGGCTGTCCTTTCTTTCGGGAAAAAAGCTGAAGCGGGAATACGCGTATTTTTATCTGTCGTTCCTGATCCATTACGCCATAGCCTATTTTACGAAAGGCTTATACCTTTTGTTCTTATTTCCGTATATCAGTATATCATTCATATATTTTAAGGAGAAACCGCAATGAAAGAAAAATTCTATGTCACCACCGCCATCACCTATGCCTCGGGCAAGCCTCATATAGGCAACGCTTATGAGGTCGTCCTCACCGACGCGATAGCGAGGTTTCGGCGAATGCAGGGCTACGACGTTTTCTTTCTTACCGGCACCGACGAGCACGGCATTAAGGTACAGCAGAAGGCCGAGGAAGCGAAAATCACGCCTAAAGAATATGTCGACAATATTACCGGGGAAATAAAACGTATCTGGGATATGTTCGGCGCGACCTATGATCGTTTTATGCGCACCACCGACGATTATCATATAAACGCGGTAAGTAGGATATTCACAAAGCTTTACATGCAGGGAGACATATATAAATCCGTTTACGAAGGTAATTACTGCATTCCCTGCGAATCCTTCTGGACCGATTCCCAGCTTGTCGACGGCTGCTGCCCCGACTGCGGGAGGCCCGTCACGACCGCTTCGGAGGAATCCTATTACCTGCGGCTTTCAAAATACGCCGACAAGCTTGTCGAATATTATAATA
This sequence comes from Eubacteriales bacterium, assembly GCA_028701715.1. Taxonomy (GTDB): domain Bacteria; phylum Bacillota; class Clostridia; order Oscillospirales; family CAG-382; genus UBA1206. The sequence goes on from JAQVQF010000104.1 coordinate 6,334, forward strand.
ACAATCCCGATTTTATCACCCCCGTTTCGCGTAAAAACGAAATGCTCAACAACTTTATAAAGCCCGGCTTGCAGGATTTATGCGTTTCCCGCACATCGGTTAAATGGGGCATACCCGTTGAATTTGACGAAGGTCATGTCATATATGTCTGGCTCGACGCGCTTTCCAATTATATCACCGCCATAGGCTATGACCCTGACGGCTCCTCGGAGCTTTATAAAAAGCTCTGGCCCGCCGACCTGCACGTTATCGGCAAGGATATTGTCAGGTTCCACACCATTTACTGGCCGATAATACTCCTCGCCCTCGGCGAACCGCTGCCAAAAAAGGTGCTGGGGCATCCGTGGCTCTTGATGAACAACGACAAGATGTCCAAATCCAAGGGTAATCTGCTTTACGGCGATGATCTGATAAATCTGTTCGGGCTTGACGCGGTGAGATACTACCTTCTTTCGGAAATGGGCTACCAGAACGACGGTAATATTACCTATGACCTGATTATAAGCCGCACCAACACCGACCTTGCCAACATTTTCGGCAACCTTGTGTCGCGTACCGCCGCGATGATAAAGCAGTATTTCGGTGGCGTCATACCCAAGGCAGAAATTGAAGACGAATTTTCACGGGCCTTGAAATCATCCGTCAGGGAAGAAGCGGAAAAAGCATACAAATTTATGGATACCTATTATTTCGCCGACGCCGCGGAGCATATCATTTCCCTGTTCAAGCTATGCAACAAATATATAGATGATACAACGCCCTGGATTTTGGCAAAGGACAAAGAAAATATCAAAAAGCTGGAAGCCGTGCTCGGTAATTTAACGGAGGGTATAAGAATCGGCGTGACCCTTTTCGCTCCCTTTATGCCGTCGACCGCGGAAAAGGCCGCCGCCTGCTTCGGCTTTGACGACAACGCTCTTTCCGTTGAAAATATCGGGAATTTTATTTATTCCTCATACGGGAAGACCGTGGGCGATATCCCCCATCTTTTCGGCAGAATTGACAAGGCGGCTTTTGATAAGCAGCTGAAAGCAAAGGCGGAGGAAGCGGAAAGAATTGCAGAGGAAAGCAAAATATCAATTGACGATTTCGCCAAGGTAAGCCTTATAGTGGGCAAGGTGCTGGAATGCGAACCCGTTGCGAAATCCGACAAGCTGTTGAAGCTTACGATAGATATAGGCAAAGAAAAACGTCAGGTGGCTTCGGGTATCGCAAAATATTATAAGCCCGAGGAACTGATTAACAAAAAAATCATACTTGTCGAAAACCTGAAAACCGCCGTGCTTCGCGGAGTGAAAAGCCAGGGCATGATACTGGCAAGCGGCGGGGACGACGTTGACGTCAAGGTGGTATTCATTGACGATTCGGTTCCCGCCGGAACCAGGGTGAGATAATGTTCGATTCCCACGCTCATTACGACGACCCTAAATTTGACAATGACAGGCATGAGCTGCTCAAAAGGCTTTTTACGTCGGGCGTAACGGGCATTGTAACCGCCGGCACCGATAAGGATACCTCATATGCCTCGTATGAGCTGTCAAAGCAGTATAAAAACATATATTTTACCGCCGGCGTATATCCCGAATACGCTCCTACCTGCGGAAATTTTGAGGAATGGCTGCAGCCGCTGCTGTCAACCGAAAAATGCGTCGCGATAGGCGAAATCGGGCTGGATTATCATTACGACACACCAAGGGACGCACAGAAGACGGTTTTCCGCCGTCAGCTTGAGCTGGCTTCGCAATATGATATGCCCGTTGTCGTGCATAACCGCGACGCGCATGGGGACTGTCTTGACATTGTGCTTGATTTTCCCGGAGTCAGGGGCGTATTCCATTCGTTTTCCGGCTCGGCGGAAACCGCCGCCGAGCTTGT
>JAQVQF010000105.1 GCA_028701715.1 Eubacteriales bacterium
ACGGCGCGTACGCTTCCGCTTGTTCGGGCTTTTCCGCGGATAACGGCGGAGCGCTGGTGAAGGGTCCCGGCTTCGAGGAATTTCTCGCCGTCCCCGCCGTTATCACCGGTATATGGTCGGGCGTTACAGGCGGCAAGCGGATTGTCGCTTATGTTTCCGGCACCGATTTCTACACCTATGATTTCGACACGCACACCGTGACGGATGTCGGCTTTGTTTCGGGCGGGAAAACCGCGATGTTTGAATTCGGCGGTTTTCTGTATTTGCTCAACACCTCCGGCTATTATAAATATAACGGAGCTTCGCTTTCCTCCGTCGAAGGCTACATACCTCTTATAGCGGTTTCCACAACCCCCGACGGAGCGGGAACGGAATATGAAAGCCTGAATATGCTCACTCCGAAGCGCAGGCAGAAATTCACCTGCGACGGCGAAGCCGTAACATATCGGCTTGCCGAATCGGGTATCGGCGCCGTGATTTCGGTCACGCTCAACGGAACGCCGCTGAATGCCGACGAATATACGGCGGACACCTCCGCCGGTACCGTCGCCTTCGCTGTCGCTCCGTCGGCCGGGCTTAACAATTTGGAAATAGTATACGCCATGGCGTCTTCGTCAAGATCGACGATATTGGGGTGCGAGCACGCCATGCTTTTCGGCTCCAATGCCGAAGAACGCGTTTTTCTGTGGGGCAATTCCGCCGTTCCGAGCTGCCGTTATCATTCGGAGCTTGCCGACGGCGTGCCTTCCGCCGAATACTTCCCCGTGATGAGCTATACCCATATCGGCAACACCGCCATAACCGATATCGTCCAGCAGTATGACAGGCAGCTTATATTTACGAAAAATTCCGCCTATTATTCCTATTGCGAAATAAAAACCTCCCTGACCGGGCAGGTTTATGTGTCCTTTCCGGTATATCCGCTCAACCCGGTAAAGGGCAGTCTGGTTTACTGCGGCGGCTGTACCGCGGACGGTATGCCCGTAACGCTGTGCGGCGACGGGGTAAATGTCTGGGAATCGACCTTGGTGGAATCGCAAAAGAATGCCGTCTGCATATCGGGCGCGATAAAAAAGCTGCTTGCGCCCTATACTCAATCGGAATTTTCAAATGTCAAGCTGTTTTGCGACATTCCTTCGAGCAGGCTCTTTGTCGCCGTGGGAAATGTAACCTATATCTATGATATACGTTTAAAATGCTGGTATAGGCTCGACGGCATAACGTCCTCCAGGTTTGTTTCCTGCTTCGGCGGCGTTTATATAGCCTCCAACGACAAAAAGCTGTACAGGCTGACGGCGGAAAACAACGATCATACGGCGGTTTATACGACGCATTTCAGCGATTTCGGCTCGCACCGGCTGATGAATGTCAGGGATATCGTGCTGACGCTCAAGGCGGGCGAAAATACGGCCGGAAGCGTAACTGCGGAATGGAACGACCAAGGCAAAAAACGCACGCGCACCGAAAGCTTTTCGGTTTCCTCGGCATTTAACGGAAGCGTCGTCAGGCTGCGGATACCGCTTTATATTCCGTACGCGGACGGCGCGGCGTTTACCTTCGTATGTCCGCCGGGTAAGGATATGACGCTTTTAGGCTATGAGGTCACCACAAACGACAAAGGAGAATTACCATATGGCATATGATTATAAGGACTATCTTGAGGAAGCAAAGCAATATCTTCAAAAAAACTCGCCCGCGTTTTCCGCGTACGAGGATTACTACCAAAAGGCTGTGAATAATATCGGCGAAGATTATGACGCCTCCGCCGAAAAGCTCAACGCCGGGTATCTCGCCGACACCAACCAGGCCGTAGCGCAGAGCGCGATCAACGCCAAAAATATCGCGCAGTATATGGCGTCGCGCGGGCTTTCCCGTTCGGGAGAGGCGGAACAGGAAACCATAAATTCAAATCTATCCCTGAACAAGGCGTTGTCGGAGCTGGCTTCCTCCAAATACAATGCCTTAAGCGAGCTTTACGCGAACAAAAACCAATCACTGCTGGCTCTTGAAAAGGAATACGCCGCCAAAAAAGACGAAAACGAAGACTGGCTGTATTCCGCCGCCTTCGACCTTGCCTCGGCGCAGCTTTCAAGCGACCGCCGCGACGAGGATATCGCCCGCGAGGAAGCGAACAGCGTGAGCGAACGCGAATATGAGGAATATATCAGACAGCTCGAAAAGGAATATGAAAAGCAGCTGCTTGAGGAAAAACGCGCCTATGAGGATAAGGTCAGGCAGGAGGAGCAGGCCTTTAAGCTCGAAATGGCTGTAAAGTCCGAGACGGAGACGGAGGGCGAGTCCGAGGCGGAAAACGGCTACACGCCGTCGCAGACGCCCTCGGCGCTTGCCAAATCCGCTGTTACAAGCTATACGGCGGACGGCAAAAAGGTTTCCGGAATTACCGACAGAATAAAGCTGTACGACTATCTCACCGAGCTTGCGGAGGGCGGCATTGCCGAAAGCTATATGAAGGAGCTTTTGGTGTCGCTAAAGGCGAGCGGTTATTCCGAGCCGACGGAGGAGGAAATTCGGGCGTATAAAACTGCGGCCGATTCGGAAGACAGCTACAAGTCGCGTCGCGAGAGCTATTATCAAATGTATATCGCATTGGGTATAGACGATTCCAAGGCCGGCGAATGGGCGGAAAAGGCCGCGGTATTCTCCCGACTCGATTACTGCTACACCAATTCCGAAACGGCCGAGGAGTTCGGCGCCTGCTGTGAAATTCTCGGAATATCCGAAAGCCTGCTTGACGAATATCTGGCGAGGGTAAACGCCGTCAATTCCGATAAACGCTATAAAAGCATACTGATGCAAACCGCTCCGTAACAAGAATTTTAATCGAAAGGATATAAATTGAAATGGATTTGAACGAATATATATCGCCCTCCCTGCTCGTGCTGCTGCCGATTCTTTACGCCTGCGGCGGCGCGCTGAAAAAATCAAAGCTGGCCGACTGGAAAATTCCGTTTGTTTTGGGCGGCGCGGGAATAGCTTTCGCCTGTATATGGCTGCTTGCCGAAAATTATCCCGCCGGAATACATGATTTGCTCAAGGCGCTGCTTGCGGGGTTTTCGCAGGGGTTAATATGCGCGGCGGTAACGGTATACGCGCATAATCTTGTGACGCAGTACAAAAACAAGGACGGTTGAAGGATGAGGCTTTGGGATGAAAATTAAATTCTTTACGTTGAAGAAAAAAATGAAGCGCTTGAAAAATCCGACTCGCAAAGCTCGCTTTTTACGGATATTCGACGGCTTTTTCACGCGGCTCGCCGCCGATATCTACGAAATATAGGCGGCAGGAGGTAAGCCGTGAGCTATATGACCGAAGCGCTCGCCGTTATTTTTTCCTCGACCGGCATCATGGGTACGGTGATAGCCTGTTTATTGCGCAAAGCCATGAGGAACGCCGAAAAAGAAGCGGAAAAGCGACGCAAGGCGCGTCTGGAGGAGGACCTTGTCCGTTACGAGCTGGACAGCACAGCGTCCGTACTGCTTATCGCGCTGACAAGGTATGCGCGCGGGCTTTGCACCGACGAGGAGCTTGATATCGCGGAGGCGAACTACACCGCCTGCGCGGTAAAGAGCGATATGCTGATAAAGAGGCATTATCTGGAAGCAAGAAACGCAAAAAAGTGACATTATACGCTTTAAATTTGCAATGAAAAAACGGCCGTCTGCAAGGACGGTCGTTTTAAAGAAGATATAAGCTTGGCAATAAGAATAAAGCCGGAACGGGAGTCATTGATTTTCTATTCATTTACAACGAACTTCCTGAATTCCAGATAGCGGTCTCTGTCCGCCACAAGAGTCAGGTCATTCCATTTTAAATGATGAGCAAGCAGCACGCCGAGCAGGCTTTTCGCGTTGACCGTAAGCTTTGCGCCGCTTTTGAGAATAAGCTTGCCTTCGCACTTGGTTGCGGTTTCGACGAACTTTTTAACTTCGCTCATGGTGTTGAGTTCGATTTTATAGGTGAAATTTACACCCGATTCAATACATTTGTCCATATGATTCATTCCTTTCTTAAAATAAAATAATTGTTTTGAAATTTGTTAGCCGCGTTTAATCCGGATTTTTATTCCCATTGTGTATGCTTTCTTATCTTCTGTGTGTATTATATTCGTGTAATGTGAATTTGGTATGAACATTTGATGAATTGTAGGAAAATATATACAAATTCATATACAATGTTTTGTGCATTATGCGAGCTTGCTTTGTGCAAAATAATGGATGAATACAAAATTCGGTATTTCACGGATAAAACAGATTATATATTGAATAAATTAACGGTATAAAATAATACGGAAAGGTTAAAGGACGGTATATATATGGAGCACAGGAAATTTGATCTGCCCCTCGGCCTGGGTATGGCTCTGGCGCAGAACGTCAAGGCTATGGAGCGGTTTTCATCGCTTTCAGACGGAGAAAAAGAAAAAATAATAAACAAAGCGCACGCGGTGAATTCCAAAAGCGAAATGCAGTCGTTTGTCGCGGGTCTTGCCGGGGAAAACGGCGGCGCGACTATGTGATACTGATATAAATTATACAGCATACCGAAAACGAAAATTTTCAAAGCAAAAAGCCGTGTGCGAAACGCGGCTTTTTCGGTTATAAGATTATAAGCTTTAATATAAAAACTGATTGTTATCGTAATCGTTAATCATAATCGTTAAGCTTAAAGAAATACCATCTGCCGTTTGTTTTTACGGTAAGCGCGGGATAAGTGAGCAGCAATCTGCCCTCATAGCTTATCGTAAGCGTCAGGGCGCAGAATTCCTCTGCTTCGCCCAAGGGGACAAGCGTGCGGTATACGTCAAGCAGCTCGTCATATCGGTCGCTTCCCTTTTGATAATAAACGAGCTCGGAGGACCGGCAGGTAAGCCCCGCTTCTTTATAATCGCCGGGCGCTTCCGCATACAGGCGTTTTAAATAATCGACAAGCTTTCCGTCGGTAGGGTTTACTCTTTCGAGCACGGCTTTGTTATATTCGGACGAATACTTCATCATCCCTTCGGCATCGCGCAGCGTCGCCGCCTTTTGATAACCCCATGCAGCCAGCTCGGGAGTGTCCGCTCCCGTTGCCGTAAGCTTGATAATTATCAGCGCCGCAACGGTTACTACGGCCGCGGCGGCTGTGAACAACAGAGCGTAAAACAGTTTTTTATTCAAGGCAATTTCCTTTTAAATATTTATACGTAAAGCGTTCTTGGATTTAACGGCTTTCGCGGCGCGGCTATTTTATGACAAGACAGCCTTCCGCTATATCCACGCTGCCTTCGCAGTTGACCGCCTTACCGCCCGCGTCGACCGTGACGACACCGCCCGTTATGATTATGCTTTGCGTTGCCTGCAGAGCGTCGTCGCCTGATATTATGGTTATGCTGCCGCCGCGGATATAAATATATCCCTTGTCAGTATCGCTGTCGTTGGTGGTTTTTATCCCGTCGTCGGAGGATTCGATAGAAATCGTACCACCCGCAACGGCAACCGAATCGTTGCCCTTTAAAGCGTTGTTCTTGGCTTTAACCGTTATTGTCCCCGACATTATTTTCAAATCGTCCTTCGATGTGATGCCGTTGTTGTATTTTCCCGTAACAACAAGGGTACCCGCGCCGTTTATGGTAAGGTCATCCTTGGAAAACAAACAGGAATTCGGCTCGTCATCAGTTTTGACCGTGTAGGAGGAGGCGTCGGTAAGGCGGTTTTCGGTTCCTTCGGCGAGGGTGATGACTGTTTTATCCGCCGATTTTATCCAAACGGGAGCGGAGGAGGCGGAGGTCAGGCTCAATCCGTTAAATACAAGGCGTACTTTTTCCTTTTTGGCAACCTCGACGATTATCTGTCCGTCGTCGGAGCTGCCCGAAATCACATATACGCCGGCTTTGGTTATGGTTACAACGCTTCCGTTTACCGAAGCGCCCGTACCGACTGCATTAACGCTGTTTCCGTTAAAGGTAACGGAGGTATCCGAGGCTGAATAGCTTTCGTTTTTGTCATAATCGGTAAAATGCTCGTCCGCGCTTATGTCGTCATGCGAGCTTTCCGGTTCGGAGACGGTTTCGGAAGCGTTTGACTTTTCATCGGAGCTGTGATCAGAAACAATCTGTGATTCATCCTTGGGATTTCCGCCGGATTGGCAGGAGGTAAGCGTCAGCGTTGCCGCCAAGGCGGCCGTCAGCAGAATTGCGAGTGCGGTTTTTTTCATTGCGGGGATTATCCTTTCCAAAAATGCGTTGTACGGTTTTATTTGTGCGTTTGATTTTAATCCAATCCGAATAATCAGCAGGCCATATGCTTGATTTTATTTTTACCGTGGTTTTTCGCTTCGTAAAGCATTTTATCGGCCGCGGATATGGTTTCGTAAATTGTTCTTCCGCCTTTGCGGGCAATGCCTACGGAAACGGTTACTTCGGAATCCTCCCTGCCGTAATCCATCGTTTTCATACGGCTTCGCAACGTTTCCGCCATATTGCCCACGGCGGATATGTCGACGCCGTTTAAAATGGCAAGAAATTCTTCTCCTCCGTAACGGCAGACGTTTTCGTAACCGAAAATTTCCGCTATAAGAGAAGCGATTTTTATGAGTATTTCGTCGCCGTACTGGTGTCCGTGGAGGGTGTTATGTTCCTTGAAATCGTCGATATCTATCATCACGGCGCATACATCCTCCCTGCTTTCCAGCTCGTTTTCGGCCTTGCCGATTAAATAACGTCGGTTATAAAGCCCGGTGAGAGGTTCCTCGTTGGAAAGCCTTTTAAGATTTGAAAGCAGAGCCTCGTATTTCATTCTCTGCGTCACAAACTGATCCATTATGGTAAAACTGATGATATATATTAGGCCGCCGGCGACGGAAAGGCATAAAAGCAGCGTGATAAAATGGTGAAAAGGCTCTTTTTCGGTAACCATTTCCGGCTTTACAAAGCTGAGGGTAAGGATAACGGCGTCCGCGGCAACCGACAACGCTCCCGCAATGCGTCTCATTTTCCCTCTCAGCGTCACGGCGCATATAAAAATTCCCATTATCAAATAGGAAAGCATACCGCTTTTCATGCCTCCGTAGGAGAAAAATGCGATCGGCTGCATGATTAAATTCAATGCGATAACGTTAATAAACGCCCATATTTTATAATTCTTCGATATGCATCCGAACATTGTCACCGTTATCATGACGATAACGGCGAAAGCCGAGGTTATCGCGGCTTTGCCGCCGAGACTCACCGCCGCATTGAAACTGTATAATATAACAGAGTTTAAAACAACCATAGCGGAGCAGGCGTAATAGATTCTTTTCTCAAGCCTTACGTCCTCCCCGAAATAGCAGTTCCGGATTTTGTTCAATTCAATCATCTCTATTTTCCCTATATTGGAAACAATATAGCATAATTTACGACAATTGTCAAGAAATACTTGAAAATACTCATCTTTCCGCGGTTTTTTATTGTATGCGTATATTAAAGTGTATATAAATTTTATTAAATATTGACAACATTTGTTTTTTATGTAATAATCAAGAATAACAGAAACAGATTTTCGGAGGTACTATTTTGAAGAATGTTATAATCAGCGCGGACTGCGATAAAAAAGTGTTCGCGGTCCCGGATCCCGTGGCGGATTCGCTTTCAGACTATTGCACCGAATTTTGTGATAAATGGCTGCAATCAAATCCGGATGCGAAAAAACACAGAAAAGCTTTCGGTATCCTTTACAATGAGGACGATTTTATAGAGTATTTAAATACATGGATTTTTCCGGATATTAAATCCGTATTGATTAAGAATTTGGGTAATATAAATTACAATAATATTCCGGCGGAATATTCGGATTGTCCGCGCTTCAATTTTTAAGCTTTAAGTTTTAAGCTGTAAGCATTTAACCGTCAGACACGCTTTCAAAGCAGCAGCCAAAAACAACCAGCAATAAAATTAGTTAAAAGGGGATTGCTTAAACTGATGTTTATTTCAATGAAAAGGAGATGAAATTGTACCGTATAATATATCTCATAGTGAATAACAAATTTGTTTTCTTTTTTCGCTTTCTACATTAAATATTTGTGTTCTTCAGTACCGGTAGCTCCATCAATAAATTCAATAAATATATTCATTGAATCAGGCGGTATTATGCCCTGAGAATCAGGCGGTATTATGCCCTGAGAATCAGGCGGTATTATGCCC
>JAQVQF010000106.1 GCA_028701715.1 Eubacteriales bacterium
CCCTTTCCCTCAAGGGTAAGGCTTTTACGCGCAACGCCGACGCTTAACGCCAATGCACAACGCCAATGCACAACGCCAATGCACAACACCGACGCCAATGCACAACGCCGACGCTCAATGCCGACGCTTAACGCCTCATTTGGGAAGACGCCTTATATGGGAGGACGCTTCATCCACCGCTGGCGCGGTCCCCCTTCCCCTCAAGGGGAAGGCTTTTAACGTACAACGCCAATGCACAACGCCGACGCCAATGCACAACGCCGACGCTCAACGCTTAATGCTTAACGTTTTACAAACATTTGTTTGCGTTAATATTTTATCACGCGATTTTCTTTTTGTCAAGAACATTTGTTCGTTTTGATTGAAAATTATTGCCGTCAATATTATGCCCGGAATATCAAGTTCTGTATATTTATGTATATCAAATATAATCTAATGTATAAAAAGAAGCCGCATCGAAATGACGCAGCTTGTTCAAATCAAACCGCAAGCCGCAGTAACCTGCTACGATAGGTGAGAGTGTATTAAGCGCAAAGAGCAAGCAAAAAAACGCAAAACCTTGAATAAGGTTGAAGAAACCGCTTGCATAGCAAGCGGTTTCTTCAACCTATCTTATAAATAATTCAGTTTGTTAAAATAAAGTAACTTGCGGCTTGAAACTTGCGGCTTGCAACTTGCAGTTTGCACATGCAATATTTATGCGGATAAAGTGATTTTTCTGTGCGGTATGTGCAGTATGCGCGGCATGTGCGGTATGCGCGTTTTGCCGCGGCGTCCTCCGCATAAATGCGGGCGGCGTCCTCCGCATAAATGCGGGCAGCGTCCTCCGCATAAATGCGGGCAACCTTATTGCAGCAGCCCCATTTAATTGCTATGATAAAAATTCAAATAAAACCGTCAAGTCAATCTGCCGGGAGGATTTATTGTATAATATCTTACCGAAGAGGGCTTCTGACGCTTTGTTTTCCAAGGCGAAATTTTTATTTTTTCAAGCAGTGTTTTTTGATATTCGGGGATTTTTATTTTATTTTCTCCGCTTAAACGATTTTTTTGCGCTATTATCCAATAGCCCGCGCTCTTGCCGTCGGGGCTTTTTACCGTGCGGCTTTTTGGTAAACGACCGTGCTTTTCCGCATAGTCCGCCACGAACGAATACATTTCCAGCCAACGTTTTCTTCGGTATGACAGGATATCCCAAATCATGTTGATCCCGTTTAAAAGCTTAATCTGCTCGTCCGTAAGCAGTCCCCTTCTTACGGTATTATATTTTTCCCGCTGCGTATATATCCATTGACCGAGGCGGCAGCCGTCGGGAGTTATATAATGAAACGGCACCGCCAAATCGCCCTTTTCCCGACGATATACCACGGCGTATGCATACCACTTTTCCCAGGGAAAGCAGATTATTATATTCCACTTGATTCCTAAATTTTCAAGTTTGGCGGTTTTTTCCTTGTCCAGCTTACCGGAACGGTATTTTTTCCTCTGTTCCGAAATCCAGTTACCCAAACACATTTCGCCTTCCGTATACTCTATCGGAACATCAAGGTTACCGTATATTAGCTTATATCTTTTTGCGGCTCTATACCAGTTTTCCCAGGTGTCGCGGTGTTCAAGCTTCCATACCATACGGATGGCGTTAAGCTTTTCTATCTGGTCGGCGTTGATTACATACGAACGTTTTCCCTGGTAAGCGGCGCGTTGGCGGTTTATCCATCTGCCGAGCTTTACGCCGTCGGGTGTGATATATTCGGAAGGAATCAATAAATCGCCGTGCGTATTATAATACTCGGCCGCGTACAGATACCACGCTTCCCAGGGTGTTCGTTTGCCGGACTTTTTAACAGACGGCATATTAATATTCCTCCTTCCGTATTTATTCCATATACAAAGCCATAAGCTCCTGTATGCTTGTTATACCGTTGAGTACATAATTACGACAGTTTTCCCATAATGGTATCATTCCGTTTGTTTTTACCACTTCCCTTAGCTTTTCGGCTGTAATATTTTGCGTCATGGCGTTTCTTATATTTTCGTTTAAATGCATTATTTCATGTACCGCAATACGGCCTCTGTAGCCCGTATTGTTGCAGAACTGACAGCCTTTTGGACGGTATACGCTGACGGGTTCGCGAAAACCAAGCATCGCCGTTTCCCTTTTGCTTGTCTTGGACCGTTTTTTACAGGCGGGACAAAGCCGCTTTACGAGACGTTGAGATATAACGCCTATCAACGCGTCGGCGACAAGATAATTGGAAACACCCATATCCGTAAGCCTTGTAAGGACCCCGGGAGCGTCGTTTGTATGTATTGTGCTGAATACAAGATGTCCGGTAATGGCCGCTCTTATTGCTATCTGAGCCGTTTCCTCGTCGCGTATCTCGCCTATCATAATAATATCGGGGTCCTGACGCATTATGCTCCTGAGCGCCGTTGCGAAGGTCATATTGGCTTTATTGTTAACCTGAGTCTGGTTTATTCCCGGCATGGTGTATTCCACGGGGTCCTCAACGGTTACTATATTTACATTGGGGCTGTTAACCTCACGCAGGAAGGTATAAAGCGTAGTGGATTTACCGCAGCCGGTAGGTCCGGACATCAATATAATTCCGTGAGGCTTTGAAAGCATTTTATCGACTATGCCATTGGCTTCCCTGGTAAAGCCCAGCTCTTCCCTTTTTAAATTAAACGCGCTTTTATCAAGCACGCGTATGACGAATTTTTCACCGTGTACCGTCGGGAGAGTGGACACGCGGAAATCATATTCCGTTGCGTTTATCGACATATTTATTCTGCCGTCCTGCGGAATTCGTCTTTCGGCAATATTCATACCCGACATTATTTTAAGCCGCGCCGCTATGGCGGGGTATGATTCTATCGGAAATCTTGCTCTGTCGGAAAGCAGTCCGTCGATTCTGTACCTGATTCTAACTGTTTTTTCGGCCGGTTCGATATGTATATCGCTTGCTCTGAAAGGCACCGCTTCTTTTATTATGGAATTTACAAGCCGCACGGCGGGAGCGTTGACGACGTCACGCTCGTCGTCGGATATATCCTCGGCTTTTTCGGCTCCCTGCTCGCCCGCTTTCCGTTCGCTGCTGTTATTTAAATCCTCAAGCGCTACCGCGGTAGAGCGAATGGCGGTTTCGCCGTCTATAAACTTATCTATCTGCGAAGGAGGCACAAGTATATAATTTACCGCACCCGTATAGAAAGCGGCGATTATGGACATTGCCGCAAAATCGAGCGGATGACCCGTCGCGACTATCATGATACCGTTGATATCAATATATATGGGAACAAATTTATTCTTCCTCAGAAACTGCAGGTTAAAAACCTTAAGCAAATCCTTATCGACTTCCAGCATATCCATCTGAACATAGGGCATACAGTAATATTCACCGAGCGCGTCGAGAGCTGCCGTTTCCGAGCATAAATTATGCGACAATATATATTTTTCCGCGGGAATATCAAGCTTTCCGCACTCGTCGAGAATCGAATCCAAATCGCGTTTTTTAATTATTTTTTTGTAAAGGAAGAACAGCAGTATTTCATAATCCAGATTCATATATAACCCAGCCTTTCTTTAATACCGCAAACGCAAATATTAAAGCCTTATTCCAAAGTCGTCATTATTGAAATCATGGGAGCGTATATCGCATAAAACATTAAACCCAGTAAACCTCCCATAACCACAAGCATCACGGGCTGTATAAACTGCGACATAGCCGACAGAGAGTTTTCCACATGCTCGTCAAAATATCCGCAGGAACGCAGCAGTACCTGCCCTATCGAACCCGTTTTTTCCCCCACCGAAATCATTTGTATCAGCATCTGGGGAAACAGCTTGTATTTGTCGAGAGCGGTTGTAAGGCTTTCTCCCTGCTTAACCTCTTCAGCCGCCGCGGTAAAGCGTTTTTCGGTGTTTTTGTTCCCAAGCACGGCGGTAACGGATTTCATCGCATCGGTGAGATCCATACCGCTTTCAAGCAGCAAACCAAAGCTTCTCGCAAATCTGGCGCTTATCAACGCCTGCTGAACCTTGCCGAACACGGGCATGTCAAGCAATATGGTGTGCCAGATATATCTCCCCTTTTTTGTTTTGACCGCAAGCGTCAGTCCCCCGAAAACCACGGCGAGGGAAAGCATGATTTCTTTCCAATACCCCCTCACAAAACGGCTCAGTCCCATGATTTTTACTGTGATGACGGGCATTTCGACTTCCAGGGAAGCCAGGGATTTTTCAAACGCCGGGATAACAAAGGCGACCATCAGCACTAATATGCCCACCATCAGCACCAGAAGTATTATCGGATAAACCATGGCGCTTCTGGCTTTCTTTTTTATGCGGGCGTCGGTTTCGTAGTAATCGGAAACGGTTCTCAGCACCTCGTCGAGCATTCCGCTCTTTTCCCCGACACTTGTCATACCGGTAAAAAAAGCGGGGAAAACTTTCGGATATTTCGCCATCGCGTCGGATAACAGAACACCCGCCTTTATATCCTCGTAAACGCTGTCGAGAATCCGTTTGAAAAATGCGGTGTAATGCTGCTGCTTAAGTATTCCTATGCTGTTGACTATTGATACCCCTGAATTAATCATTATCGCCAGCTGACGGCAAAAAGTATTTCTTTCATTGGGCTTTACTCTGCCGCTTACCGAAAAAAAAGATGCCTTTGTCTTGTCGGGCGCCTTCTGCGCTTTTATCAGATACAGCTTTTGCTTCGCCAGCTGAATTCTGAGATCCTTTTCGTCCTCCGCGATATATATGCCCTTAAGCTTTTTGTTGTTTATATTCACGGCCGTGTAACTGTATTTTTGCATTATCGCACCTTAATCAAACAGTTTTAAATAATAATCTGTCACGGATTTCGCAAACAGCAGCGCCGCCGCCGTACCGAAGGCTAAATACGGTGCGAAAGGATATTCGGTATATCTGCCGTTTTTTCTTATCGTTTTTATCGTAATAATACACAGGCTCGCCGTAACCGACGCGACAAGCAAGCCGAACAACGCTCCCGAAAGGCCTAACATTAAGCCCGAAACCGCCGCGATGACAATATCCCCCTTACCCATGACTTCCCTTTTACTGATAAACCGCCCGGCAAGATAAAAAACAGCGAAGAAGCCTCCGCAGACGGCAAGGCTCACGATGTGATTAAACCATTTCCCCGCATCCCCGGTGACAAAGGCTGCCGTTGCAAGCGCCGCGTACACCGCGAGCAGCATATCGGGGATTTCAAGCGTCATCATATCGATAAAAGAAATGCAAATAAGCGCGGATAACGCAAACGCCGCAGCGGTCGCGTAATACGGACCGCTTTCCCATAGCCTCCAGACGCAAAGCAGCCAGGCGGCTGCGTTTAGTAATTCGACAGCCATATAGCGGAACGAAATTCGCCCGCCGCAGCGTCTGCATTTCCCCCCGAGGAGGATATAGGACAGCACGGGTATGTTGTCATACCACCGTATGGTGCCGCCGCACAGCGGACAGCGAGAGCGGGGACGCGCAAGGCTCTGCCCGGCGGGCAGCCTGTATATAACCACATTTAAAAACGAACCGATGCACAGCCCCAGCGAGCCTGCCATTATGTAAACTGCCGTCATATTAAGCATCGCATAGCCTTTCCGTCATTCGCCGTATTTCCATTTATAAACATTTCCCGCGCCGTCGGTAATCACGGTGAGCAGCACAACGCCGTCGCGGCTCTTGACGGTCAGGGTATTATCCTCCGTATAAATATAAAAATCGCTTTGATAATCCTCCCCGGCGACATCCGCGCCGCGAAGAAAATCCTCCCCCACGGTATCCAATCGCCTTGAAAAATCAAACGCCCGCAATTCCGCCTTCCAGTCCTGCGACGCGCCGGAAGCCAACGCCGCCAGCGCCGTACACAGCGCCATCACGACAGCCATCGTCACCGCGCAGGCGGCAAGCACAACGCCTTTTTTTGCTCTGACGCTCTTTTGTATCATCAGCCACCTCTTACATACCTGTCGGGCAATTTATATATCACTCTCCCGCCGCTGTCGTAAATGACGGCAAAAAAGCAATTGTCTTCGATATCAACCTCAATCCGCCAGGAATAGCTGTCCTTCGTCGCAGCCGTCCCGTCCGCGGAATAATAGAAAATACAATCCTCCGGCGCTTCCGATCCCGTGAGAAGGCTGACGCCGCTTTCGAAATCGCCCGACTTGAAGCAGGCCAACAGACAGTCCAGCTTATTTAATGCCAGCGAATACCTTTCATATTTTCCCTGCGTTTTTACCGCGTACACCACGGTGGAAAAAGCCGCCGCGGACATAACGGCGATAAGCGCCAAAGCTATGGCGCATTCCGCAAGGGTGAATCCCTTTCTGCCGTTCATGGCTTTAAAACACGGGGAATCGCGCGGTATTCTTTATTTCCCTTACCGTATATTGACAAAGTCCTTCCGAATAAGCGCGCAAATTGTTTTTGTCGGGTATATTTACCCAGTGCAAGCTGTTTTCCTTTTCGGCGTTCAGCCTTGCGGCGATCATTTCGAATTCATGCGGCAGATTAAGACAAACCGTTTCTATTTTGGGATAATGCGCCGTAAGAGCGCATTCGCGCGCGACAAGCAGTATGCGCTTTTGGATGTTTCGGAAATTTTCCATAATAAAGTCCTCGCGGTTTTCCGGCAATGGACGCAGCATATATTTCGGCAGCCTCCGCAGGTTTTTACGCTTTACCTTAACGCCGCTTTTTGTTTCGTCGCTGTTGGACATTATATCGCCGTCGTCGTCCTCGTAATCCTCATCCGTTTCGGCTTCGTCGTGTTTTCCGTTCTGCCGGGACATTTCGTCTGTCATGTCCTCATCATTTTCATCCGCCGCGCTCTCCGCCCGCGCTCCCGTGTCGTTGGCTGTGATATTGTTTATATAGGAGGTCAGCTTTAACGCCTTGGCTTTTTCTTTTGCGTTAATAATCGCCAGCTCCGCGGCGTCGGCGCGGAAGAGCGAAGCCTCGTCCGTAACCGCATCCCCGCACAGGGTTTCCCAGCCGAAAGGCAGCGCGTACGCGCCCAACAGCACATCCTTGCCGCACACGACAAGCACGGAATGTCCCTTTCGGATGTCGGCGATAATACACGGGCTTTTTTTAAGCTGCGGATACAGCCTGTAGGCGGCGTCGGCGACGGCGCAGTGCTCCGGCACGAAGGCGCGGACGCCGAGCTTGTGCTTTGCCGCCGCTTCCCTTACGGAATCGATAAAATCCTTCCGCACCATAACAAGGCGGTAGGTGGTTTTGATACGGCCCGCGACGACCGCCGTTTCCGATTTTAAAAGCTTTTCGTGATTTTGGTAAAACAGCTTGAATTCGGCATCAAACGCCTCGCTTATTTTGCCGTGCTTGATGGAGGGTATGGTTATATAATCGACCGCCACGGCGCACGCGGGTATAACCACCGTCGCGTTTTGCGGAGGTATGTCCCCTCTTTTAACGTTTACGGCGTTAAGCGCGTATTCCACGGCCGCGCCGTAATCGCCGCCGACGGCGTAAATTTCGGGAAAGCTTTCTTCGATAAATTCCGGCAGGCGGTCGGGCGAATCCGTTTCAAGCGTCAGCTTTATTGTTTTGGAATACGGATCCATGCCGATAACGGCGGTTTTATTGGTTTTTAATGCTTCAGCCATCGTTTTCTTGACTCCCATCAGTCGTTACGCTTCTTTTAAAGAGCAGGATTTCCCTGTAACGGGCTTTATTGTTTTTCTCATAGCATA
This sequence comes from Eubacteriales bacterium, assembly GCA_028701715.1. GTDB lineage: Bacteria > Bacillota > Clostridia > Oscillospirales > CAG-382 > UBA1206. Next base: position 7,747 of record JAQVQF010000106.1, read on the forward strand.
TCGTGCATTTTACAAGCCCGTTTGCCGCCGAGGGTTCATCCGACACGGTAAAGGAAACAGATTTAATATATATAAGCTCAAGCGATATTTCGTTTTCATTTTCGGTGTCTGTTGCGAAAAGCCGGTTTTCGTCAAATTCCAAACGGCATTCGCTTGAAAACACAAGCCTGCTCCCTCCGTTATCAACATACGGCAGGGGTTGTTCGCTTGTGTCGCGGGCGGAATACCAGCTTTTTATCAGGCTTTCCGCCGCGTAAAGCTCGTTATGCAGCTCGGCGTTCTTTTCGCAGGCCTTAAAATAGCGGTTTAAGGCAATTGTCAGCGAAAGCACCGTAAGCGCGAGTATCCCCGCCACCGCTATAACCACGGAAA
>JAQVQF010000107.1 GCA_028701715.1 Eubacteriales bacterium
TATGTCTTCTTGTTGTGCTAATAGCCGCATTGTGCCTTTATATGTTTGTTTTCAGAAGCGGCGGCGCCGGCGATGATACAAGCGACCGGACTTCCGAATCCGCAAATTCCGAAACGGGCGAATCCGAAGAAGCCTCGGATATTTCGGTTGAAAGCACGGAGGATATATCCGATTCTTCGGTTTCCGACGACACTTCGCCGAACGAATCCGAAGAAACCTCCCATACCGGGACTGACGTTTCCGACGAATCGAGGGAAGAAATAGCCGAACACGGCTGGGTGATAAACAGTTTGGGCTACACCTACCTGTATTACGGTATAGGGCTTGAGCAGTTCACCTATTCGTCCTCAACGCTTGACAAATACGTTTCATCGCTTCATAACCTGAATTCGGTAAGCGGAAATTCTAATTTTTATCATATTCTTGTTCCGACAAGATGCGAATTTATCGAATTTTCACAGGAAATAAAGAAAGAATTTTATATCGCCAATCAGCGTCAGTTTATGAACGGGGTTTTTGAAAACACGGACGCGGAAATAAAAAATATAGACCTTTATAACGTATTCAAGGAAAAATACGACAACGGCGAATATATTTATTTCAACACCGACCCCAATTATACTCATATAGCCGCTTACGCGGCTTACGCGGAATACTGCAAAGCCGCCGGTATAACGCCAATATCGGACTCCTTCTATACCGCGCAGACGGTGGCGTATTCCTTCTACGGGAAATTCTACACAGCCACGGGCGCGGAAATGCTGTATGAAAATTCCGATATCGTGTATTATTACGACATAGACGAGGCCTATAAATCTCAAATCAGCATTTATAAATCGCAGGGAGTAGTTAAAAAGGACGGAGTGGTGTTCTTCGACGTACCCTCGTACTGCTATTACAGCTTTTTAAGCGATGAGGCCGCAAAAATCGAAATTACCACAAAGGTTAATACGGGTAAGTCAATCCTTGTTATAGGCGACAGCTCCGCCGCTCCCTTTGTAACATTTCTTGTGCCTCATTACGATAAAATAACCTATATTAATTCCTCGCTTTGTTCGACAAGCATTCTTGACCTGCTTTCTTCCGGAACGTATAACGATATCGTGGTTATCAACTACAACACCACCGCCGCAAGAACGGTTTCCGATGCCCAGAATATTTTGGCCGGAATAGTAAGCTGACGGCAGATGGATACCTTGATAGGCGGCTTCATTGCGCTTTCTTCGGTTATAAAGGCCGAAAGCAGAGAAATTAAAAGTATAATACTGGATACGGAAAGGAAGAACAGAATCTGTTCTTCCTCCTATCATTTTCCGGAAAAAAAGCAGTATGCTTTTATTGAGGAATATATTCGCGCAAGCGGAGTCGAATGCGCGTGTTCCGACGGAGCGTCCTTTGCCGATAAAACACGCGAAGAGGCATACGGGGGTATCGCTGCGTATGTAGGCGAGCGGAAAACCAAAGCCATATCAGATATATTGGAAAAAGGCAACGGCTTTTATCTTTTAATCGAAGGCATCGAGGATCCTTTTAATTTCGGCTATGTGCTGCGTACCGCTTATGCCTGCGGCGTGGGGGGAGTGCTGCTTCCGGAAAGGAATTATTTTTCCTCATCGGATATTGTGATACGCTCTTCCGCGGGCGCTTCGGAGCTTTTGGATATAGCCTATTATAAATCTGATGACGAGGTTGCGTCCGTTCTCAAAGCTTACGGCGTAACAATAGCCTGTACCGCAAAGGAAAAGAGCAAAAAAGGTCTTCCTCCGAACGAAATCAAAACAAGGCCTCCGCTGTGCGTCGTAATAGGAGGAGAGAGAAGAGGCATAAGCAAGACGCTCGCCGTTAACGCCGATTTTATTGTTACCATCGACTACAAGCGGTCATATGCCATGTCGCTTTCCGCTTCGCAAGCCGCTTCGATTATCATTTACGAAACCGCAAAAAACATTTTTACTTAATGTCCACTGAATAAATCAAAAACCAAGCCGCGATGCGGCTTTCCCGGTTTTTTGATTTATTCAATTGCAAGGTTTTTACATTAAATTTTGTAAAAGCCTTGCAATTGAATCCGGCATAATATATATGCCGGATTCAGTGAGACATCAAGAAATGCTGTAAATTCATAAAAACTGAAGTTTTTATGAATTTATGCGGCATACGCCGCATGAACAAACCGTTATACGGTTTGTTCAGCAGACATTACTTAAAATAAACGTTTGGGATAGCGCCGACTATAACGGTTTCGCTTATCACATATGAAAGCCGTATTTCCGTACGGCAGGTGTGAAACGGGGTCAGCACCTCGATTATCACATTTATTTCAAAGGTAATTCTGTGTATTGTCTGATTTATCCCGGCTTCGTTAAAGCTGCTTTGTATACCGCCGGACACGCTGCCCAGCGGTATTATTTTTATCCCTATTTTCGGTCCGTGCCCGGACAGCAGCCTTACCGAGGTGATATTGCCAAGCGGAATACCGAAGGAAGAGGAGGAGCTTTCAATAAACATTATGGAATCCGTTACTATTTCTGACGACATCAGATTTAAAAACGCCGAATCAACCGATATCGAGTTGATTTTTCCGTCACCCGCATAATTAACTGTTACCGCGTTTTTCAATTCGCCGTAGTATTTTTTTGTATTATTATAATATATACGGTTTATTCCTTCGATAATGGTATTTTTAACATTGTATTCGGCGTATTGCTCCGCGGCGGCGTCAAAATTAAGCGCAAACATTATTGTAAACGCCAATATAACAAAGAATATAAAAAATACGGTCAGCTTTAGAATTTTTTTCCTCAACGCCATTTCACCCTTTAACGATTATATGCCGCTTATTTGAAAATAATAATAAACGGTGATATGTTAAAGGATGAAAGCATTGAGGATTATTTTTATATTTTTAATGACCGTATGCGTGAGTGCCATGCTTTTTTACGCCTTGGGAAATCCTTTCGACGCCATTCTGACCTACAAAGCGGCGGAAAAAATGAATACTGAAGCGTATTCGGGCAGAATGAAAATTTCCGGTGTTACCTATACCATGGATACCGGCTTATATGTCGCGCAGCTCGACGACGGCAACGGCGTTGTTTCCGAATATATATATGACCCCGCCGAAAATACCTTTACCGACAAATACAGGGAAGACCAGATATCCGTCGTCAGGCATACCGTGAGAGGCGATATAATAAAAAGGATAAACGCCGGGGGCGTTTACCCTGAGGAGGTCACGGTCGTTTTCGAATGCCGCGCGGGTATTATCGGGGAAAGCAGCGTATGTAAACTCGATTGTGTTTATATCATACTCGAAAATACGGAAAAAGAGGCGTTTATAGATAATGTCATAAACGTACTGAAGGGGCTTTCCGAAAGCGAATTTCAAAGCTATATCATTATGTCCGATCTTTACAGCGTTAATTTTACAAAAGGCAATATTTCCAACAACAGAGCGGATATAGCGGCAAGAATAAAAATGACGGAGAGCTGATATCAATACGGTATTTTATCGGTCAAACAGCTTTTTCAGTCTTTTTTTATTTTCCTCCTCGCGTTTATATCTAATGCCGTCGCTTCCGCTTTTATCGGGACGGAAAACCGCCGTATCCTCATCGTATAGCAGAATATCGTGCTGCTTAATATCAAAGCCCAAGCTCGAAATGTCAATATATACCATATCTCCGCCGTCACCGACGAGAGCCGCCACATTGTTTTCGATTTTATCCACAGAATATATCAAAATATCATAGCCTCCTTTAACTGTTTATAATTAAAATGTATCTTTTTTAAAACCGGTATTTACAACGCCTTCGTTGGGAAAACTTAAAGCATAAGTATCCCGTAAACGGAGGTCGTTATGTCTATGTATAACAAGGTTGAAATATGCGGAGTCAATACCTCGAAATTGGTTACAATATCCGAATCGGAAAAAAGGGAGCTTTTAAAGAAGTCGAGAGAGGGAGATAAGAAGGCGAGAGAAAAGCTCATTAACGGGAATTTAAAGCTCGTGCTGAGCGTGCTGCAATCGTTTACCTCAAGGGGAGCCTGTCCGGATGATTTATTTCAGGTGGGCTGTATAGGGCTGATAAAAGCGGTGGATAATTTCGACTTATCGCAGGATGTCAGATTTTCGACCTACGCCGTGCCGATGATTATCGGGGAGGTGAGAAGGTATCTGCGCGACGACAACCATATCAGGGTTTCGCGCTCCGTACGCGATACGGCATATAAAGCGCTCCAGGTCAAGGACAGGCTTTCCAAATCGCTGTCCCGCGAGCCGACGCCGCAGGAAATATCCAAAGAGCTGGGGATAAGCCAAAGGGAGGTAACCGCCGCCATGGACGCCATAATGGAGCCCGTTTCGCTGTATGAGCCCGTGTATTCGGAAAACGGCGACAGTCTGTACGTAATGGACCAGATAAGCGACAAAAACAACAACGATGAAAATTGGATAACGAATATTGCCATAACGGAAGCCATAAAAAAGCTCACCGACAGGGAAAAACGGATATTGACGCTTAGATTTTACAGTGGAAAAACCCAAACCGAGGTTTCGGCCGAAATCGGCATATCTCAGGCTCAGGTTTCGAGGCTTGAGAAAACCGCTCTCGAAAAAATAAGGGAGGAATTATAATCGTTTAAAGGTACAGGTAAAGGTTGTCCCGTCGTCACGGCTGCTTTTCACCGTAATTTTCCCTCCGTGAATATCGACAATGGATTTGGCTATGGAAAGCCCCAGTCCGAAGCCGCCTTCGCAACGCGCACGGGATTCGTCCACCCGGTAAAATCTTTCGAATATATGTCCGGCTTGCTCCGGCGTTATGATATCGCCTTTATTGTTTACCGTCATTATTATCCTGTCCTGCGCATAAAACAGATTAAAAATAACTTTACCGTCCTTTACGGGGTATGAGTACTTAACGGCGTTATCGATTAATATCCCGACAAGGCGGACGAGGAGTTCCCGATTACCGTTGATTCCGAGCCCGGGTTCGATATTGCAGTTTAGCTCCAAACCTTTTTCAAAGCATACGCTTTCGAAGGGAAGCGCCGCGCCGAGCGCGAGATTGCTGAAATCCAGCGCGTACTTTTCATAAGATTCCGCCGCTTCGTCTGATTTGGCAAGATACAGCATACCGGATATCAAATTCGCCATACGTTCGGTTTCGTTTTTGATATAACCGAGCCATTTGCTTTGGTCGCCGACTGTCGATTCAGAATGGGAAGCGATTATTTCGGTATTCGCCCCGATAACGGACAACGGTGTTTTCAGCTCATGAGAAACGTCCGCAACGAGCTGCTTTTGCTGTTTAATGGATTTTTCTATCGGTGATACGGCAATTTTACAGATTATAAGGGTTATCAGAAAAAAGCATACCAAACCGCCGCAACCTATAAGCAAGATGGAAATTAAAAGGCTGTGAAGCGTCAGGTCCTCATAGGATTTATCCAAAAAAACAATTTTCACCCCGCTGTTAATGTCGGTTTTCAAATACCGAAGATTATATTTTTCGATAACACCGTTTTTTTCGTCGGATTCTATTGCGCTTCCGACCACATAATAAATATAATCCTTTTGTTCGTCGGTCAGCGTTTCTTCAAATCCGTAGGGTACGATAATGCCTGAGTTCGTATAATACTCTATGATAAATATATTTAAATGCGAATATTTTCCGTTACCGTTTTCGGAACCGAAAATTTTCTCGAATCGGTCGTTAAATATCATACTCGGCTGAATCGCGGAATAATCACGCATGGCGTCCATGCTGTCGTTATATAATGTACGGCCTGTATGAATATAAAAAAACGCAAGTATCGCTATAAGAAGAACGGTTATCATAAACATAACCGTCAGTACGAATTTTATTTTCAATCTGCGTATCATTGCCGTATCTCCAGGTGATAACCTATTTTTCTTACGGTTGTGATTATTACCTTTGAGTGAAGAAACGCCAATTTTCTGCGTATGAAGGAAATATATACCTCTACATTATTGTCTTCCGCTTCAGAAAGATAACCCCATACCTTGGTTAAAAGGTCCTCTTTGCTTATTATAACGGAAGGGTTGGATATAAGCAGCTTTATTATTTCAAATTCCTTGAAACCGAGGCGTATTGAATTTTCCGCGCATGAAAGGCTCAGCGAATCGATGTTCAGAATAAGATCTCCGTATGTTATCTCATTTAACACAATTTCGCCTTTTCGACGTGAAACCGCTCGAATCCGTGCCAAAAGCTCGTCGGATGAGAAGGGCTTTGTAAGATAATCGTCCGCGCCGCAGTCGAGACCTTTGACTTTATCGCTGAGCTCGTCACGGGCGGTGAGCAGTATTATGGGTGTGTTGATTTTATTTTTTCTCAGCATGGTTAATACATCAAAACCGTTAATATGCGGCAGCATTATATCAAGGAGTATGACATCATATATACCGCTCACGGCGTAATCGTAGCCGTCCGCTCCGTCATATACCGCATCGCAGTGGATTTTTTGCGCCGACAGGATTTCGCAAATACTGTCGGCAAGTCTTTTTTCGTCTTCAACCAATAGCACATTCATTATAATGTATCCTCCTTGTTATAAATTTATTGATTAATCTTAAAATATACTTAAAAAGGGTTGATATATCAACCCTTTTTCTTTAAGCATTTATCATTTATTTAACCGTCTGAATGGTAACCTTAACGCGTCGTTGTATATCCGCTTTTTTAAAATCCATACTGTATAAAATTATTATTGCGATAAACGCCGCGCACAGGCTTATTATAAGACCTATTATCAGGAAACGAAGGTTCAGGGAATCGGTAAATTGCATATTGATATAGTTGGTAAATTTTTCGGCGAAAGTGGAATATCCGATCGAAAAGGTTCGGTTAAGATATTTGGCAAGCCCGAAAATACAGCCGAAAAAATGAGAAACCATCATGAGAGCGGTTGATATACAGCATATCGCAAGCATGCCTTTGGAATCTACCCTTCCGGTGACCGATTTAAATATTAAAAATACGGCTCCTCCGATAATGAATCCGACAAGGCAGGTTAAATACTTGACTATTTCCGCTCTGCCGCTGACACCCAACAGGAAAAACAAAAACACATATATCAATGTTCCCGCAAGACCGGCAAAAATTGAAAGCAGGATACCCTTTTTATAAGATAATTTTTCTCCGTCGTTTTCCGTTTTTTCAATTTCGGAGCCTTCCTCCGCTTCTTCCGCGGCGGTCAAGGCGCATTTTTCGCACAGCAGACGCTTTTCTTCTTTGTTACCCATGGCGACGGTTACGACTCTGCGTTTTTCGGTGACCTTGAATTCAGTCCCGCAATCCGAGCAATAATGAGAATTGGGAATTCCGTTTTCATCCAAAAGTCCGATAATATAATCGGTCAATTCGCGCAAAGACGCTATGGGAGCGGAGGTAAAGATTCGTATGCCGTTTTCCGAAACGGAATAATCGCTGACGGAATATTTGCCTATAACAGCTCTGATACCGTCGTTTAGGTTCAGATAATCTTCCGCATATTCATCGCTGTTACCGATATAACAGGATATTTTCAGGATTTTTTTAGTTTTTGCTTCGTAAATTGCGATAAAATATTCGCCGTATATGCCGAAAGCGCTGTTTTCCGTAAGCTTGAGCCTGATACTTTTGGCGAAAATTTCCGTTGATTTGGAAAGCATAGAACTCCCTCCTAATTGTTATTCAAATCATATTAACACTCTCAATGATAAAATTGATGAAAAATGTGTAAATTTTCACTTATTTTAAAAAAATATTACCGTCACCGAAGCTGCCGTGAACCCCAAAAGAAAGCAATCGGTTTCAAATGTATATTTTTCCATTATTTTCAGTATGAATTTCGATAACGCGATAATACCGAATATGGTTCCGATTCCGAGAGGCAACAATACCGCGGTGTCAAAACGGTTGAAGGCTGTCATCACATTGCCGTAAATACCGATAAACGCGAGCATATAGGGAAAGCTTATGCCCGGTAGAATAAGCGATACCGAAAGAATAAAGCCCGCGAGAAAATAGGAAAACACGCCAAAGGT